>JBFIEP010000175.1:0-5919 GCA_041603335.1 Elusimicrobiota bacterium
ATGGACCGGAACTTCAAAACTCCGACGACTCTCATATCAAACCAGGATAACCTCCAGAATACGGCCTATCTAAACTTAAACCGCCTCTCGTGGCTGCCGCTTGGATTTACAGGTTCGTACACGAGAATCACAACGCCCAACACAAACGCCGTCGGAAGCAGATCAAATACCGTCGGCCTGCTCAACTCGGGAACACTTCGGACATGGAACGGTACCGCAAACGGATCCCTGCAAATTCCCCGCATGCCCCGGGTCAGCATGAACTACACCCACAATCTCATCGATTTCGCCGATGCCAACAGCCGGCTTGATCGGCTCCAGACCTATCGCTCAGCGCTTAGCTACGCCGTTCCAAAACGCAAATTCTTCCTTCCGAAATCCGTGGACCTAACCTACGATTATTCAATCTTCGATGTACGGTTCCGCGATGATGCGGTTCGCGTCCTGCCGAACAATTTCGACACGACGGAATACAAAACCGGATATACGGCCAAACTGCCGTTCCAATTCTGGAAGGGATCCGCCCTCACGCCCACGCTTTCAGTCTCCCGCTCTTGGGAAGACCGCAAGCAGTTAACCGCAATCGGAGCTCCGGAAATTCTTAAGAGCTACGACAAGTCCAGAACTCAAAACGCCGGGTTCACTTCAAATTGGCATATCACGAAATGGATGCGCCCTTCCATCAATTATTCAATCAACACGATCGAGAATAATATTCTGAGCGTCTCCTCCCTAACGGTCGGAAACGCTAGCCAAGTCTTTGATATCGGCGGGGTAAAAACCATAAACCGCACCGCGAACGGAAATATAAGCCTTACACTCAACGCTGCCCAAATAATCCCGAAGACAAAATTATTCCGGTCGTTCTCTTTAACCAACGGGTATCAGATACAGGACGGAGACGTTTGGAACAACGTCGAAACCGAGCTCGACACAAAACAAGCGCTCTGGATCAGATCTCCTTTGCGGCCGTCGAGCATTTTCGCGGAACGCGCGAGCCAGACCCTGCGCGACACGTTCAATTCGACGCAGCGCTGGTCCCCTTTCGAGGCATACGGGATTAAGGGACGGAAATCAGCATTCAAAACGCTTTCTCTGACAAACAACTTCGTCAAGAGCGTCCAAAGAAACGAAACAACCGGGACTCCCTCTAAAACGATCTCAACGACGCTTCCCGATGTTATAGCCTCGCTAAGCCAGTTGGAAAAGCTGACATTTTCCGAACGGTGGATGAAAAACTTCCAGGTAAATCTGAAGTACGCCATCCGCAAAACCCTGAATGTTGCGACGAGCGAAGATGTCAACAAAACGTTTGGAACCGACCTGCGGTCGATCATCCGGAAGAAATTCACGACGTCGCTTAGTTTCAATCTCCGGACGACGGAGAACAAGGACCTTCGCATCGACCAGGTAACGCAAAGGACAGACCACAAGGACGCGACGCTTCAAACGACGTTCGATATCAAAAAATTCCGCTTCACGCCGAAAGTGGACTACTCCGCAGACACGACGGAACTTGGGACAGGACAGGTCACAGGCGACATCACGGTCATCACCCCGAGCCTGCTCGTTCGCGCCGATCTGAACCTGCCGCGCGGCCTTTATCTACCGGGGATCAAGAAAACACTAAAATTCACAAACCGCGTCATTTGGACGACAACACTTTCATTCCAACTGCGGAATTCTCCGATCACGATCGCGGACAATTCCAAGACCTTAAACCTGAACACGAATGCCGATTACGAGCTCGCTCAAAATCTTCGAATGACGCTTAATGGTGCGGTTTCGCGCCTCTGGCACAAACACCTCAAGGAAGAGGAGTTTCTTTCCTACCAGTTCGGAACAACCCTGACGTTCCAGTTTTAGGGGGAACCATTTCCGACCCGGTTTCGTATAGAGGGGGGTGAGTTTTCTAGATTGGCTATTACCCGACAGCTGTGCAGGATGCCACGCCGATGTCCCGCCGGCCGGGCCGGCCCTTTGCTCACCATGCCGCTCGAGCGCGCGCAAACTAGAGGCTCCCTTTATTCCAAAACAAAAAGACGGGCCATTACACCTTCTACGCGCGGCCTATCGTTATTGCGCCCCGCTTCCAAACGCCCTGCATGCCTTGAAATACGACTCGAACCGTCGCGTTGGCAACTGCCTTGGCGCAATGATGGGCGTTCGGTGGAAACTCTATCCGGAATTGGGGAGCCCACACGCGTTCGTCCCGGTCCCCCTTCACCCGAGAAAACTTCGATTGCGGGGATTCAATCAGGCACGCATTCTCGCAGAATGCCTTAGTCAAAAAACGGGCACCCCTGTTCTTTCACTATTACAGCGGCGCACAAACGATCCTCCCCAAGCACGCACTAAAAGAGAGTCCCGCAAAGGCCGCCTTCGCCATGCGTTTGAAGCGGTGACAAGTAATCTTCACGGGTCACGGCTGATCTTAATTGATGATGTCGCCACCAGCGGCGAAACACTTCATGCCTGCGCACTGGCTCTCAGGAAAGGGGGAGCGGACGATGTGCGGGCCTACGTTCTAGCGATGGGGATTACTTAACGCCGAAAAGAGCCTTCCACCAGGGCACAGGCTCAGCGGGGGCTTTTTTTGCGGCCTTCTTTACCTGGCGGGAACCTTCGTGCTCGGGGAGAGTAAACAGAAACGTCGCCCCCTCGCCCACGTCACTTTCAAGCCACATCTTACCCTTCTGCATATGAATCAAGGCCTTCGAGATCGAAAGGCCTAAACCGGTTCCACCCACGTGGCTCTCTCCGGACTGAATCTGCTGGAATTTCTCAAAAACCCGGGACTGTTCTTCTTTAGCAATTCCCGGACCGGAATCCTTAATGCGAAAGAGAACGACCTTCTCCCCCATCGGTCCCGGCTCCACAAAAACAGTGATTTTTCCATCTTTCGGGGTAAACTTAATCGCGTTCGACAGGATGTTCACGATGACCTGAACCGTACGTTTCCAATCGGCAAAAATCTCGGGAAGTTCTTCGCCGGATTCAATGACAAGATCAATTCCCTTTTTCTTCGCCCATGGCTGCATACTCTCCGCTGCCTCTCGGGCAACTACTTCCGCCCGGCAAACCTTCGGATGCACCGTCATCTGTCCGGACTCAAGTTTTCCAAAATCTAAAATACTGTTAACGAGATCTTCCAAACGATCGGTGTTTCGCATCGCATTGCCAAACATCTTCTTCGCTTCCGCATCCATCTGGCCGTGAATCATTTCTTCAACGATTTCGAGGGCCGCACGGATAGAACTCAAAGGCGCGCGCAATTCATGAGTAACGTGAGCGACAAACTCCCGCTCCATTTTCTGCAGCTCGCGATGCTTCGCTTCATCTGAAATTGCCTGAACGACACCGACCGGCTTACCGGCTTCATCTTGAATAACCGCCGTCGAGGCCCGCAGAGTCCGCTGCGTATCGGCATCGGCGGCCGTTTCGACGGTCCCCTCAATTTCGCGATCCTTGGGAACTGAAAGCTCCTTCGACATCAAAACCATCTTCGTTGCCGAAGAACTCTCCTGCAAAGGCGTGCCCGCCATCTCAGACAAACCCTTGCCGAATAACTCCTCGGCCTCGGGGTTCATCATTAGGACCTTGCCCTGGTCGTCAACGACGACAACACCGGTCGCCATCGATTCCATGACGCCCTGGGTTCGGACCTGCTCATTGGCCAACGTTTGCTTCGCGTAGGTGAGCTCTTGAGTCGCCTCACTAACCTTCTTTTCCAAATCTTCCCGGACCCGCTTAAGGACGGCGTCCATTAGCTTTTTCTGCTCGACAGGATCCTTAACCGCCATCTTAACAAGCGCCGCAATCGTATCTTCGATCGGCCGATCCTTCGTCTCATCTAAGAATTGCTCTGCCGACTTCTCAACAACCGGAGCATCATCCGCCTGCTCCTCAATCTTTGAATAAACCGCCTCGTTCAAAACAATACGGCCAACACCCTTCTCGGTTAAATAGGCGCCCGCATCGACCGTCTTGGCCGCGTCAGCCCGCATCGCGGCCATCTCAGAAAACGCCGTCAACTCATCTTCGGTCAAGCCCTGCTTAAAGGCGACGCTATCCAGCTTGAACTTGGTGAAAATCTGAGGAACGGCGTTTGGAACCTGTGAGACCTGACCGATTATTTTTCCATTCGCGACAAGCTTGTCATTGTCTATTGAATAGGCAAGCTCCCCCCCCTCGGCCTCAATCAGAAGCACCGCCAACTGGGCGACCGTATCCTCGGTCATTTTCTTGACGGCCGGGTGATTCCCGCTGTAAAGATTGAGCTGGGACAGGGTTTTCCCGATGGACTTAAGCACGTCCAGGCACCGCGCTTCGAAGGGAGCTATATCACTCACAACCGCCTCAAATTGCGGCGGGCAGTGCCTGCAGTCGCGTTTCGAGTATCAAAAACCATTTTTGCATGCCTTAAGACTTCAGGATAGTCCACGTTTTGATGCGCCGTCAAGACAATAACAAGATCGGCCGACTTCAGCGAAGCGGCTGTCAACGCGCTCGATGACAGGGTGGTTCCCTCAACCGAAACAGAAGGAACAAATTTGTCGTGGTAGCGGATTAGCGCTCCTTGATCCAACAGCAGCTTAATGACATCCAGCGCGGGCGATTCCCGCACATCGTCCACACCCGGCTTATAGGCGACACCGAGAACCAAAATCTTACTTCCATTGATTGATCGCTTCGATTCGTTAAGCAAGTCAGACACCCGACGGACCACGTAGCCAGGCATGCTTCCGTTAACAACACTGGCCAAATCAATAAAACGCGGCTCAAAATTCAATGACTTCATCTTCCAAGCAAGATAATTAGGATCCACAGGGATGCAATGCCCCCCGAGCCCGGGTCCCGGAAAAAAGGGCATAAACCCAAACGGTTTTGTTTTTGCCGCCTCGATAATTTCCCAAACATCGACGCCTAAGCGCTCGCACATAAGTGCGATTTCATTAATCAGTCCGATATTAACGGCCCGAAACGTATTTTCAAGCAGCTTCACCATTTCGGCCGAGTCGGTGCTCGAGACCGGAACCACCCGATCTACAATTTGACCATACAGCGCCGCGGCTAAATCTCCGCACTGCCGTGTCACACCTCCGACAACCTTGGGCGTATTTTCAATCCCATAGGTCGTATTCCCGGGGTCGACTCGCTCAGGAGAAAACGCAAGGTGAAAATCTTTTCCGGCCTTCAGCCCCGAGGATTCAAATACCGGCTGCACCATTTCACGCGTTGTCCCGGGATAGGTCGTACTCTCAAGCACAATGAGTTGCCCTTTTTTCAAGCGGGAAAAGACAGCCTCGCAGGCGGCAATAATATAGGTTAGGTCGGGATCCTTGGTCTTGCGCAGCGGAGTGGGGACGCAAATGATAACCGCGTCACATTTGGCGACAGCATCAAAATTAGTCGTTGCAGAAAGCCGTTTTTTCCCAACGAGCTCGGACACAACCGAGGAAGCGACATCGGGGATATGACTTTTGCCCTTCCCGATCGCCTTCGTCTTTCGGGAGTCGACATCGAATCCTAAAACACGAATTCCCTTCTTGGCAAACGCAACAGCCAACGGGAGACCGACATACCCCAAACCAATTACCCCCACAAGGGCTTCATGGGATTCGATGCGAACCGCTAGTTTTGATTTTGCCATTCTCGTATTTTAAGCTATTGCACGCACGGGGGCAACGCGGTTCGACACCCGGAACTCAGGGGATTAGGGCGGTGTCTCTATTGAACCAAGAATCGCCGAAATCCTATGATGCACACGTAGCAATTCCACTGGAGTTTTCATGAAAAACGTCAACATTTGCGTAGTCGGAACCGGATATGTCGGACTAGTCACCGGAACGTGCCTAGCCGAGATCGGACACAATGTCGTTTGCGTCGATTCCGACAAGAGCAAGATTAAAACCTTGA
>JBFIEP010000176.1:0-5911 GCA_041603335.1 Elusimicrobiota bacterium
TATCCGCTTCCACGACCGCCCACGCCTCCTCGGCCGTTTCTACGAAATTGATCAAGTCCAAGTCCTTGGGAGAAATCATTCCCATTTCAGAGAACGCCTCGAAATTCAGAATCCGATCCCAATAATCCTTCTTTCCTACAAGCACCATGGGCCGCTTTTCCAATTTTGCCGTTTGGATTAAAGTGATGACTTCAAAAAACTCATCCATCGTTCCAAAGCCGCCCGGGAAGTAGACAAGCGCCGACGCGTCGTGGCGCAGACTCATTTTTCGGGTTGAGAACGTGTCGAACTCAAATTCCAATCCGGGCGTAATATAAGGATTGGCGCTCTGCTCAAAGTCTAAAACGATGTTGTAGCCGACACTCGGTCCACCCGCCTCAAACGCACCCTTATTCGCGGCTTCCATAATGCCCGGTCCGCCGCCTGTAACAATTGCGATGTGCCCATCACCATGCTCCGCGACAAGGGCTCCAAATTTTCGGGCTTCCTCATAGTAGCGGGACATCTTCAGAGTCTCTTCCGCCTTGCGGATCTCTTCGCGAGCAGCAGCGTCTTGAGGGGAGCGTCCAAACTCTCTCATAGTCGCATCGTAACGCCGCTGAGCTTCGGCATGCGGTAAGGTACGCGCACTGCCGTACACCGTAATAGTGGCCTTGATGCCTTTACCGCGAAGAAGATTAGGGGGATCGACAATTTCGCGAATAAGGGGCTCGGTATCGGGGGGAGGCGCTACCCGCTTGTCATGAGGAAGACGGACCTTACGAAGCGCCCTGCGTGCCTGTTCGGCAACAGAGTTTTTATGTTCACGTCCGGAATGACTCCGATCGAGGTCCGTTAACGCGGCATGCGCGGTCTTCAAACGGCCCGCCTTTAAGGCCATATGGAAATTAGCGGTCCTCGCGGAATCTAAAGCGGAATCGTGATCCACCAGTTCGCTAACCGAATAAGACCCCTGGGAATTAAGTCTGAAATTTACCGTATCACGCCCGGCGTAAACAGAAATAATATCCGCGGCATTGCGGCGCTGTTCAACCGCCCATGCATTAATCTCTTCAAGAGTTTCGCGCACCGGAACTTCGCTTTGATTGGTCATATCGATCGCGATCGCACCCTCGGTAATCATATGACGGCGGTTAAATGCGGCCAATTGCTTCTCGGCATTCTCCAGCAGATGCTTCAGCGCGTAACGCCCGGTATCGACCTTCATTTCCGTCATCACGCCATCGACGATCAAATCGGGAGTCTTGCCTTCCTCCCGGACGATCACCTGAACATCATCCGTCCTTTCAAGAATGCGCTTTAAATGGGCGCGCTCGTGGGGTTCCAGCATCGGTAGATCCCGAACCCAATGGGGATCTTTGCCGATATCAAGAGTGGTAAATGCCTGACCATCGGCATCTTCGTAGGTTCGAATCGTAATCGGTCCGCGTTTGGCGATTTGCCGCTTGAGCCGTCGAATTAATTGATGGGAGTTCGCGTGGGACCGGATAAGACGATCAACATCGCTGCGTGACCGGGCGACTTCCTCAGAGACCCGATGAAGCCCGCGAGGGATTCTCGAAGGCGCCCGGGATTCATCGGCGCCGTTAAGAACAACACCTGAATCGAAAAGGCTCCTTGCCGCGACAGCGGACTTTCTTCCGGATTTCTGTTGGGTCAGGTCTCTGGAGGTCTTCTCAATAGCAACTACATTTTTTCGTGTATCCCGGACGCCCTCACGGACAGTCTTAAATCGTTTCGCCTCCGCCACCGGTGCGGCGGCGACTGCCGGGGAAACAACCTCTACAACCGGAAGAACCGAACCCGGCAAAACGATAGATTCCGTTAGACTGGGAATCGTTAACGTCGGAACCGTTAAGCGTGAGGCTCCGAATGAAATCGGCGCGATCGCAGCAACGGGGCTGACAACCGTCACCGGAGCGGAACGCACCAGGCTCCTCGCCTGAACTACGCCGGGGGAAAACGCAAGTAAGAACGCTAACAACAACCGCATCAGTAGAGAATGCCCTCTTCTCTCGACATCTCCCCGTGTCCTTTGGGACATTTGATGAAATAAAAAGACCCAAACGAAAGTAGGTATACTAGGGGGCCCATGAAATCACTCATTGCCCCTGAAATCGAATCCTATGCCGCTAAACATTCTATTCCCGAGTCGCCGGTTTTCTCTGATCTCGTGAAGATCACCCGCGAGCAAACAGAAGCCCCGCAAATGCAGGTGGGCCGCCTTGAAGGCGCCCTCCTGCGTGTCCTCGTCCGCCTGACCGGCGCCAAGCGCGTCCTGGAAATAGGAACCTTCACGGGCTACAGCGCACTCGCTATGGCAGAGGGACTTCCCGAAGACGGGCGCCTAATTACGCTCGATATCAACGAGAGAACAACCGCGATCGCCCAAAAGGCCTGGGACAAAAGTCCTCACGGCAAAAAAATCGAAGCGCGCCTCGGTCCGGCGGAGTCGGCCATTGAATCTCTCGAGGGCACTTTGGACATGGTGTTTATCGATGCGGATAAAGAAAATTACAGCCGGTATTGGGACCTCGTTGTTCCCAAGGTTCGTACGGGCGGCTTGATCGCGGTCGATAATGTGCTCTGGAGCGGACGCGTCCTCGACCCGCAAGAGGCCTCGGATAAAGCAATTGCCGCGTTTAATGCCCACGCCGCCGCAGACCCCCGGGTCGATTGCTCGATGCTCACCGTACGCGACGGGGTCCTCCTAGCGGTCAAGAAATGATGGAAAATTCACTATAATATCCGCAGCAATGCGCAAGATCAAACGAAAACGAAACGTTGAACGCAGACGCCCTTTGAGGCGCCTTGGAACGGATCCCCATCAGTTCGAACGTTTGTTGATGCGCACTGCGGTTTACGCGTCCCTCGCCGTCATTTTATTCACGGGCGGCCGCTACTACAGCCACCTCGCGGCGAATGCCGAAGAATGGGACGCCCCGCCTCCAACCCTCTCCGTCGTCCAAGGAAAGCTCGGGGGCAATCGCCTGCGCGACGCTCTCCTGGACTCGGGTTCGCCCGAGCAGGAAACAAGCGCCGTTCTTAGTGCCCTTCGCCGCGTCGGTGGGGCCGGACGCATTCATACATCCGACCGGTATCGTATCGTCCGCTCCGTAGACGGTATTCTTCATCATGTCACCCTCAACCGGGCCCGAAAAAATATTGTTGTCTCGCGATCTGAAGACGCGTTTCGAGCCTCCGTTTCCGATACCCCGATCCGGCGCGTCCTAAAAACGGCCAACGGCACTATAGAAGGAAGCCTCTGGCTGTCACTGACACGCCAAGGCGCCTCACCCGAGATCGTCCAAGAATTTGCCGATGTCTTTCAATGGACCATCGACTTTTTGACGGAACCCCGCGAGGGGGACCGCTACTCGGTTGTTTGGGAAGAACGAACCACCCCTGACGGTCGGGTCTGGGGCCGTGAAATTGTCGCCGGCCTCTACCAAGGCAAACGCACGGGACGCCAAACCGCCTTCTTATTCGACGATGAATATTACGATGAGAACGGCGAAACGCTCGAACGGATGTTTCTGCGGGCGCCGCTCAATTTCCGCCGAATTTCCTCCCACTTCAACAAAGGACGGTGGCACCCCATTCTGCGCAAGCGCCGCCCCCACAATGGAATCGACTATGCCGCGCCGCGCGGAACGCCCGTCGTCGCTGTTGGCAGCGGAAAAATTTCCGCTGTAGGACGCCGGGGGGGATTTGGAAAACGCATAGAAATAAAACACAGCTCTGTTTACGCAACCCTCTACGGCCATCTCAACAAGTACAAACGCGGGCTCCGCGTCGGGCAAAGGGTTCGACAAGGAGAAGTTATTGGTTACGTGGGCTCGACCGGCCTTGCCAGCGGGCCGCATCTTCATTTTCAAATCTCGAAGTACGGAAATTGGGTTAACTTTCTCCGTCTTAAACTCCCAAAGGCGAAACCTATCGCGAAAGCAAAAAAGGAACGCTTTCAAACCGTGGTGTCCCGCTACCAGCCCCGACTTAACGCCGATATAGAATCCCTGTCAGCCCGGGCGCGGTGAATCGCGTCCTTTTTGCGGGATTGGCCCTCGTCCTTGCGGCCCAATCTCTCGCGGCAAAAGAAACCCTCGAACGAAAAATTGGACGGATGCTGCTTGTCGGGACCCGGGGTGCGGAAGTAAAGGAAGGGGGCGATTTCGAAGGTCTCGTTTGCGATCTCGGTGTCGGCGGTGTTCTTCTATTCGACCGGGCTCCAACCGGACCGAATCGCAAGCGCAACATCCTGAGCAAATTCCAACTCCAGCTTCTTACCGAGAGCCTGCAATCCCTTGCAATCCGATGCGGTGACAGCCCTCTGCTTATCGCGGCCGACGTTGAAGGCGGGAGGGTAAATCGCCTTTCCAGTCTGGAAGGTCTCCAGAACGTTAAGAGTGCCGCTTGGCTGGGCCAACGGTCTTCCAGCCGCACCTACGAAGAAGGCGTGCGGATCGCGGCGGCGATGCAGGAAAGCGGCGTCAACTGGAATCTCGCCCCTGTCGTTGATGTCGATATCAATCCGGAAAATCCCGTTATCGCCAAACTCCACCGATCTTTCTCCCCGGAACCGGGGGTCGTCTCCGATCACGCTAAGGCATTTGTGCGCGCCCATCGTGATCACTCCGTCCTCACCTGCTTAAAGCATTTCCCGGGTCACGGCTCGAGCCGGGACGATTCCCATGAAGGTGCTGTAGACACGACAAAAGCGGCGAACCTGGACGCCGAACTGCAGCCCTACCGGGAGCTGCTTTTTTCAGGAATGGTCGATTGCATCATGCCCGGACATTTATACAACCGGGATCTTGATGCCGATCATATGGTGACCCTCTCAAGCACAGTCATCACCGGGATGATTCGGGAAGAGCTGGGTTTTGACGGAGTGGTGCTTTCCGACGATATGCAGATGGGGGCGGTAAAAAAGACGATGCCGATAGGGGAGGCCGCAGTTCAAGCGGTTTTAGCCGGTGTGGATATGCTAACTCTATCCTATAGCCGCGCGCGCAAGCAGCGCGGAGCCGCCCGCACCGTACACCGGGCATTAGTCGCCGCCGTACGGGAAGGGCGACTCCCCGAATCACGCATTGATGAAGCGAATAGACGCATTCTTGAACTAAAATCCCGCGTAGAGACCAATTTCGAATGAGCGACCTCCAAGCAGCCGTACTCGGCATCGTCCAGGGACTGACGGAATTCCTGCCAGTTTCCAGCTCCGCACATCTTGTCGTGATCCCGAAGCTGGCGGGATGGCCCGATCAGGGACTTGCCTACGATGTAGCCTTGCACTGGGGAACCCTTTTTGCGGTCATCCTTTATTTCTGGAAGGATTTACTGAAAATCGCCAAGGACGGGTTCTCCCGCGCGGAATCCGTTGATCGTCGACTCTTTGACGGATTAATTATCGCCACGATTCCGGGAGTGATCGCCGGACTCGCGTTCGGAGACCTGATTGAAACGTACTTTCGAACGGCAGACCGTGTCGGAATATCCCTCGCGGCCTTTGGAATCCTTCTCGGCCTCGCAGACCGCTATGGAACAAAGGAACGGGACACTGCGGGGATCACACTAAAAGATTGCGCTCTCATCGGCTTAGCGCAAGCGCTTGCGATTGTCCCCGGCGTCTCACGCTCGGGAATTACCATGACCGCGGCTCTTGCCCTCGGTCTCAAACGGGTCGATGCCGCCCGATTTTCGTTTCTAATGGCCGTCCCGATCGTCGCAGGTGCCGGGGTCCTGAAATTTAAAGATCTCCTTCACGCCGGAATCGACGGGGCTTTCTTCCTCGGAATTCTACTCTCGGCACTCAGCGGGCTCGCTGCGATCAGCGGACTCTTACGCTACCTCAAGAATGCCAGCTTCACGGCATTCGCTGTCTACCGGGTGGTCTGGGGATCTTTCCTGA
>JBFIEP010000177.1:0-5907 GCA_041603335.1 Elusimicrobiota bacterium
ATCGCCTATATTTTCCCCTAGAGTTAATTCACCGTTAACGAATTCACCCGGCAGCGGCTCAAACGCCGCGAATTGCGAAACAAGAAGTTTCGTTCGTTTTTTAAACGCCGCGCGGTCCTTTTTTGTCCACCAGTTCTTCAAAAGCCCATCGCCGTTGTACTTCGAACCCTGGTCGTCGAAGCCGTGGCCCATCTCATGACCGATGACCGCGCCGATTCCGCCGTAATTCACGGCATCATCCGCGTTGGGATTAAAGAAGGGAGGCTGCAGGATCGCCGCCGGGAACACAATTTCATTCAGCGTCGGATTAAAATAGGCATTTACCGTTTGCGCCAACATGCCCCACTCATCGCGGTCGACCGGCTGTCCTAATGTTTCAAGCCGACGGTTATACTCCAGCCGCGTGGAACGGATAACATTGCCTACTAAGTCATCTGCTTTCACCACGAGCTTCGAGTAATCCTTCCATTTATTCGGATACCCGATCTTCGGATTGAACTTCTTGAGCTTATCAAGCGCCTTTTCCCGCGTCTCTTCGCCCATCCACTCGAGGTCCTTGATGCGTTCGGCATAGGCCGCGCGCAAATTTTCAACGAGCTGGACCATTCTCTTCTTCGAGGATTCCGGGAAATGTTTTTTCACATAAACCGCGCTAACCGCTTCCCCGACGGTTCCGTTAACCAGACCCACACCGCGCTTCCAACGGGCACGGATTTCGGGCTGACCGCTCAAGGCTTTGCCTGAATAGGCGAACGAAGCGTCCACGAAGGCATCCGATAGATAGGAAGCCCGCGTCTCAAGAACACGCAGCTTGGCATAGAGCTTCCAAGCCGCTAAATCATGTTTGGCGAGAACCTCTTTAAATCCTGCGAGGTAGCTGGGCTCGATCACAATGAGCTCCTTCTCCTCGGAGCGGATTCCCGTCGCCTTCAAATAGCGCTTAACATCGGCGCCTAGGGACGCTATTTTTCGCTTGTTGTAGGTTTTATCCGCATCGCGGCGCTGCACCCGCGTCCAATGATGCTTTGCCAACGCCTTTTCTACCGCGTAGACGATCTTCGCCTTTTTCCCGGGATTCTCCTCGCCGGACAACTCGAGCATTCGGGTTGCAAAAACCAAATACGCCTCGCGGATCGCTTTGGAACGATCATCCTTCTTAAAGTAGTAATCGCGATCGGGAAGCCCGAGCCCCGCCGCTCCCAGATAGACGATATTAGTCGCGACGTCCTTTTTATCGGCACGAATACTAAAGCCAAAGGGGGCGTCGACACCCGCGCCTTGAGCGGCACCCAGCCAATCAACGAGAGCTTTTTTATCCGCAATCGCATCGATCGCATCGAGCTCGCCTTGAATCGGCTTAATGCCCAATGCCTCGACGCGTTTTTTGTCCATAAAGCTGCGGTAAAAATCGGCGATGCGCTGCTCGTTTGTCTTAGGCGGATTCTTCTTCTTCGACAACCCTTGGATAATCCCTTTTACCGCGAGCTCGGAATCGTCGCGCAATTGATGAAACGCCCCGAAAATAGACTTGTCATCGGGCATCTTATAGTTGGTGATCCAGGTCCCGTTCACGTAGCGGAAAAAATCGTCCTGAGGACGGACCGATTTATCCATCGCTGCGGTATCGATGCCAAGGCGGGTATTAAGGGGCTTCTTCGCGCTGGTAGCGCAGCCGGCACCCGAGACTAATAATCCGGCGACAAGGCCGGTCTTTTTTAAAACGGTCATGGGAATTCTCCTATAAGACATTAAAACAAAGTGTAAACAAACGGCGCCACGGCTGACGTTTCAGCGAATATCAGCAGCATTCCAAACAAAATCAGTAAAAGGATAATGGGAGTCAGCCAGTAGCGTTTTCGAATCCGCATAAACGCCCACAGCTCTTTAAGCATCTCGAGTTTCGCCATTAAAATTGCCGCTCCAATTCCGTCACAGGTCCTTTTTCCTTCCAATAACTCTTTCGCTCCGGTTCCATCACCCGGTCCAGAAAATCCTCTCCCCGTAATCTG
Organism: Elusimicrobiota bacterium; assembly: GCA_041603335.1. Classification (GTDB taxonomy): domain Bacteria; phylum Elusimicrobiota; class Elusimicrobia; order UBA1565; family UBA1565; genus UBA1565. Next base: position 2,010 of record JBFIEP010000177.1, read on the forward strand.
TTAAACAAAGCGACGGGGGTAAAAATACCGTAGTAAATGATCGCCATCAGCACGACTGTGTTGACCGCCGCGATGACACTGGCGATACGAATCCACGCGTGAAAGACAGGCGTAATACCTTTCGGCCAAATTAGGCCGAGAAAGAAGGAAGCTCCGCCGCAGCCCCAGAAATACGGCCACGCGCCGCCCAGCTTGCGGAAAGAAAGAAAACCGAAGAACCCCAAAAGACAGCCCAACACCAGCGCGAAAACACGCAGGTCCTTTTTTGTCGGGTTTTTAAATTTCGAGATATCCATTAATCTAGAGCGAATTCCTCTTTCCAGGGATCATCCGCATCCGCTTCCGGCTGGGCCTTCTTATCAAGGACATAATTTCCGAGCACAAGATAATCCATTCGCGTTCGCATAAAACAGGCATACGCTTCCTCGGGGCGGCAGACGATCGGTTCCCCCCGTACGTTAAACGAGGTATTGACTAGGACCGGACAACCCGTTCTCTTCTTAAAGGCTTGCAGGATAGCGCGGAAAGGATGGTCCCCTTCAACCGGGACCGTTTGGACTCGGGCGGAATAATCGACATGCGTGACGGCGGAAATTTCCGACCGGGGAAGATTCAAGCGTTCGATTCCCCACCGTTTTTTATCGCCTTCGCTTTCCGCGCGGCGCTTTGACTTCTGAACGGGCGCGACCAACAGCATATAGGGGCTATCGCACTCCATTTCAAACCACTCGCCGACATCCTCTCGAAGAACCGCCGGAGCAAACGGCCGAAACGATTCCCGGAACTTAATTTTCAAATTCATCTTGGACTGCATTTCCGGATTGCGGGGATCGCCGATGATGCTGCGGGCCCCTAAGGCGCGCGGGCCGTATTCCATGCGTCCTTGAAACCAGCCAATCACCGCGCCGGTATCGAGATACTCGGCGACTTTTTCAACGTCTAAGCGTTCATACCCAATTCCCTTCTTTTGCAAAAAGAGGCCGATTTCATCCTCGGAATAAGCGGGCCCGAGCAATGATGAGGACTGGCTGTCTTTTTTCCCATCCACGGAGCGCGGTTTTCCGAGATAGTCGTGCCAAGCAAAGGAAGCAGCTCCCAGCGCTCCCCCGGCATCTCCGGCAGCGGGCTGGATCCACATCCTGTCTACGATCCCTTCCCGTAAAATGCGGCCGTTTCCGACACAGTTGAGCGCGACCCCCCCGGCCAAACAAAGATTCTTCGACCCCGCGACGTCACAGGCGTGACGCGCCATGCGAATCATTATTTCTTCGGCGACATCCTGTACCGAGCGGGCGAGATCCATTTCACGCTGACTCAGTTTAGACTCGGGGGCACGTGCCGGCCCTCCAAAAAGACCGGCAAAGCGATCATTGGTCATGGTCAGTCCGGACACAAAATCAAAGTAGTCCATGTTTAACTTAAATGACCCGTCGGCCTTGAGATCAATGAGATTCTCATAGATCTTTTTCACGAATGTCGGCTCACCATAGGGAGCAAGCCCCATCACCTTGTATTCACCCGAATTGACCTTAAACCCGGTGTAATACGTAAACGCAGAATAGAGCAGGCCTAATGAATGAGGGAAATGCAGCTCCTTAAGCAGGCGCAGGGAATTGCCCTCGCCGACCCCGATACTGCTCGTCGCCCACTCGCCAACGCCGTCCATCGTTAACACGGCGGACGTCTCAAACGGCGAGGGATAAAACGCCGACGCGGCATGACTAATGTGGTGCTCGGTAAACAAAATTTTTCCCTCGTACCCTTTTAGCCCCTCGCGGATATTATCCTTCGTCCACAACTTACCCTTAATCCAGAGCGGAATGGCCTGCCGAAACGACCTAAACCCCGAGGGGGCGGTCGCAAGATACGATAAAAGGAGACGTTCGAATGTCAAAAGAGGCTTGTCGTAAAACGCGACAATGTCGAGATCTTTTGGGGTAATTCCCCCTTCCCGCAGGCAATAGGCAATCGCTTCGCTCGGGAAGCGCGGATCGTGCTTTTTCCGGGTAAAGCGTTCTTCCTGAGCCGCCGCGACAATCTTCCCTTCCTTTAGAAGGCACGCGGCGCTGTCATGGTAATACGCGGAGATTCCAAGAATATGAGTCATAGCCGGACTATGGAACTAGTATAGGAAGTTAGTTTAAGGGGATACGGGACTTGATCGAGATCAAATCCCATTATTGACAAAGGTCCTGCGGCAGCACTGGGTCTTTCGGGCATCCTATACCTAGACGCACCGGAGGTGGCATGAAAGCCCAAACAATTTTATCCGCATTATTAATTTCTCTCACCCTTACCTTAGGGACATCCGCAAAAGCCGCCGGCCTCGAAGGCGTTAAAGCCTCTGCCGGCATAACCTTCAGCAGCGAACTCAACGGCGCTTTCAAGGCCATGGCCGCCAAGGACATTCTTAAAGAGATCGAAGCCTGCCGCATCGTTGACGCCGAGTTCTTCGTTGCCCCGAAGCTAAAAGAGTCCATCGGCTTGCTGCAGTCCTGCTCCAAGGCCCTGGGAAACCATGCGGGTATTCCGGTCACCATCACCCATGAACTCACCCCTTCGGGCAAGGCCGGATTCGCCATCGAAGTACGCCTCGGCGCCGGAGCAATGGCCGCCGGTTCCTTCACCCGCAACCTGCGCCACTCCTTGCGCATCCGCAGGGAAAGCCTCTTGGGCCATCCCGTCAAGATCGTGCGCGGAGACTGGAAACCCGCCTAAGACAAACTAATCTTCGCTGGAGACCGACTCTGAAACGATAACCGTTTCAGAGTCGTTTTCTTTTAACTCAAAGGAATAAACGTCTACCGCCTTCCACTGATTATCGACGACTCGAGAGGAACGCGCTACGCGGATCGATAAGGTATGCGCGGCATCGGCGGGCTCCACGATTTTAACTTCCGCGTGACAATACGAACTTCGATCCCTAAGAAACGACGCGAATGTCTTCTTGGTATTAATCTTAGCCGCGTTTTTCCATTCGGGGGTATTGGAACTGCTGGTTTCGGGGGTGACCGTCACGTCCGTCACAACGACTGCAGCCTTCGTCATCGTATTGCGCAATCGCAAGCGTGATTCCCGCCACGTCACCAAGCCGTAGTAGCCCAAATTGAAAGCCGCGCGTTTTTTTGTGATCGTCGAATAAATCGAAACGATTTCCTTGCTCTCTTTTTTGAAGATTTTCATTTCCACAGCGCCCTTCAGCTTGGCCGTGGTTTCATGAAGCTCCTGTAAAATTTTCCGGGGAGAATCGAGCTTGATCCCGTGCACCGACCTCACGATATCCCCCTTTTTAACCCCGGCTTTCCCGGCGGGTGAGTTTTTTCGGACTTCCCCGATGACGTCCTCTCCGTTGGAAAAGCAGGAACTGATGCCGAAGCTCGTGCTTCCGATGGAGCCGAAGGAGGGAGGCGGCGGGGGCGTCGCTAAAAACTTACGCGCCTTCGCGCACGAGGAGAGGGCAAGCACTAAAGGAATCAGCCAACAATATCTCATTGCCAGTGAGTGTATCCTGCATTTTCCCCACGCGCCAATGATGCCTATCCGTTAACGGCGGATCCCATCTCATCATTTGCGAGGATGACGGGGGCGGTATTTCGCTCCGGCTCACCGCCCGTCATTCCCAGCATCTTTTTTCCGTAGTGCAGGGAGGATTTGGCCAGACGGTAATAGGCATCATCCCGCATTTTCTTATCTTCGGACGTAAAAACAGTCCTCACATCCTTAACGAACTGGGCTCCCCGTTTTCCATTGCTGCGGAGACTGAATAGACTCGACGCCCAACCCGGGAGGCCCGAACCGAATCCGAGAAGAGCATCCACCGGCTTACTCATGGCGACATCGAGTCCAAATTCCGCGGCGGCCCGGGCAAACGGGTTTTCAATTTCCTTCACCTTGACGG
>JBFIEP010000178.1:0-5893 GCA_041603335.1 Elusimicrobiota bacterium
CAAACATAGGTAAAGGACCGATCGTATTTATATTGATCGAGGTAGATACGTTCCCACTGCCGGTCAGGATAATAAGCCAACGGATTGTCAGTAGTCTCGATAGGGCGAAGTAAGGCGAAAAGAGGATCTGCGGCCTTCAGTAATATTGCGGCGCTCGCTCCCGTAGCGGCAATGAAATCTTTCCTGCTAATTTTCTTAGAACTACCCATGTAGATCCTCCTAAATAAATTCCAAAGCGGGGGACGGCAATTATGTTTCACGACAAATGAGGGCAACGAACCTTCCACGGCCTCAAATCTTCCTCAACGTCTAGCGGCGGAATTCTGACTCCGATTGTGAGTTCCATTTCGACACAAAAAAACAGCGCCCCGCAAAATGCGGGGCGCTGCAGGTCTGATCGGTTTGCTTACGCGATCTTTTCGATTCGGGCCGCCAATTTCTTATAGTCGCATTGCCCTGAAACCGGGTCCCAGGCGCGGTGCGAAACCCCGTTTACAAGCCATTTGTTCTCTTTCGGATCAGCACTATCGGCAATCGAAAGGTTCCATGGGCTGAAAAGATACCCTGGGAATACCTCCGAGCGCGCCGGCTTGATTTCGGATTCCGTTCCAATCGAGACACGCGCTTCATAGGTTCCACGACGCGTCACCAATCGGACTTTCTCCCCGTCCTCCAACTCATAGCGCTCTGCGTCATCTTCATTCAACTCCACATACTGCTCCGGCACCAACTTCTTTGTCGTGGCTCCCTGAATGGTTTTCGCAGAATGGAAATGTTCATACACAATCCCCAGTCCAAGCCAGAAAGGATACTTGTTCTCCTTGGTGGCATCTTCCAGCGACTTTGAGTCATCATTATAGAACTCGAGATCCGGCAGCTCGGGGACCAATGCATTGTCGCGTGCGTGTTTGAGTAAGTCCAGGTTGTCGATGAGGAAGGGCTGCTTTTCAGCGGCAGCGAGAATTTCAAGATTAGTCCCGCCGGCCTTTACCAAGTCGCCTACCTCTTCCCCGTATTTCATAAGCTTGCGCGTTGTCTCTTCGAGCGTGTCATAATTCTGCTCGCAGAGATGCATGTGCGCCTTGCCGCCGGGCTGCGCGAAGAAACCGTAGGGTTTCCCCGGCCAGTTTTCCTGCATCATGTAGCGGCGCGGCGTTCCGCCGTTCTTGGCGATTTCATACGTCGGTGCCGGCCACTGGATTCCGCGCAGGCGCCGCAGCTGCTCATACAATCCGATTCCGTCGATCTTCTCTACCTCGAGCATACCGGTCAAGTCGGCGTCGGAACCCTTCGAGGCTTTGATGATATCGCGGAAAACATCTTCCGGATCGTAGAACGACTGTCCGTAATTATTTTTAATCGTTTTCTTATACGGGAATATTTTATCCCCGTCCAATCCAAGCAGCTTGGCGATGGATTTCCCTTTATCGATGGCGAGATCCATATCCGGCAAGGCTTCGGTCAACGCCTCCCCTTTCTCATTGCGCCCGACGCTCACACCGTCGTTAACATAGAGACGCCGTTCGCTTTGGATATAAACTCCACCGGTCCACTCCCCCCAGGTAATCGCGGGGAAAACGACATCGGCATAGAGCACGTTCGGAGCATGGCGGTAAATATCCTGGACGACCGTAAACATTTTGGTGATTGCCGGGCGAACGAGCGTTTTTACGTCGGGCATGTGCACGTGCGTCGTGTACATGAAGAACATCGCGTCGAGATCCCCTTTCAGCCCGCGCTCCATCATTCCGATGGCCATTGGATTTTTATGCTTTAGCGTTTCATCCAAGCGGCCTTCAGGCAATCGCCACTGGGTATTCATCCATTTGCGCCATTCATCATTGGCGAGCGGTTTATTAAACGGAAGCCGTCCCGTTAATCCGCCCATAAGACGTTCACTCATCGCATTGGGCTGTCCGGTCTGGGAATGGCTTCCGCAACCCGGGCGTCCGACATTTCCTGTCAGCAGATGCAGGTTAACAATCGAGACCGTGTTGTTCTGGCCGTGCAGCATCTGGTTGTATCCGATGCCCCAGAAAGTCAACACGCCGCCTTTGCCCCGCTCCCGTCCTTTGATCGACGCCTCGGCCCACAACTTCGCGACGTTTTCAATCTGCTTGACCGTGACGCGGCCGTTATCAATCTTCTTGAGATTTTTAACTACTTGCTCCGGGGAATAACGGGCTTTAATGCCGGCAACGTATTCCCGCCAATTCTTGGTGTATTTATTCAACCATGAATCGGGCATAACAGCCTTCGGGTACTTGGTCAGAATGACGTAGGCAATTGCGTTGAGATACGAAATATCCCCATTGAGAGTCTGGAGGTGAAACGAATTACGCGGGTTGATATCCTCCAACCCGGTTTGCGTCCCGGTTCGGCGCGGGTCGGAAACCAAGGTAGGGATATCCGTTTTGCGCTTATGATCGGCAACCCGCCAGAACAGAACCGGATGGGCTTCCCGTGCGTTATGCCCCCAGAAGGATATGAAGTCGGCCTGCTCGATATCATCATACGACGTCGGAGGCGTATCGGAGCCGTAGGTCTTGAAATATCCCGTCACCGCCGACGTCATACACATGCGGGCGTTCGCCTCGATGGAATTGGAAGTGAACACGCCTTTCATGAGAAGATTCTCGATCCACTGCGCTTCCATCGTCAGCTGACCGGATCCGCTAAGACCGATACGGTTTCCTCCGCGAGCCTTAATGATCTTTGCGATCTTATCCGCAACGATATGCTCTGCTTCCTCGTAGCTTACCCGACGGAAATCCTTCTCATCGAAGCTCCCCTTTGAGGCCGAAACATGTCCCGTTAACGGGTCGCTCATGTCTTTTCGGACCAGGCAGTACTCGAGGCGGTCTTTATAAATCGGCTCATTGGCATTCAACCCCTTGATGCATTGGATGCCCTTGTTGGTCGGGTGGTCCTTGTCAGGCACCATGCCAACAATCTTGTCATCTTCGACCTGGATCAGCGTACCGCAGCCGACACCGCAGTAGGGACACTGTGCCTGGAGTTCTTTCCGCAGCCCAGGCTTGGAAATCCCTTTTCGCGCCGCCTCGGCGTTCATAAACTCACACGACAATACACCCGTTGCAGCGGCAGCGGCTCCGGAGGCCTTCAGGAACCTTTTCCTCGAAATCTTTCCGTCTTCTTTTTCTTTACTCACAAGTCCTCCTAGATTTAACCGCCAATTTGGCACATCATTCGAGGCGATGCCCCATTTGGAATTCGTTCAACCATCGTGTGTCCCTGAGGTTTTTCCTGCACCGCCTGCTCGATAGCCGCATGAAGCATCCCGGGTTTTACTTCCGGTCCGGACAGCGGCCTTAAATCGGTACCGTCTTCTCCGTCCAGGCACGCAACCAATCTCCCGGTCGCACTCAAACGAACACGGTTGCAGTCCTCGCAAAACCCGCAACTCAGCGCACTGATAAATCCGATGGTTCCAACCGCACCCGGACGCTGATAAACCCTCGCGGGCCCGCGGCCCGCCGGACGCTGCCTGGGCGTCAAGGCGACCAGCGGCAGGCACCGTTTCTCGATCTCCGGCATGGGAAGACGTCTATCCTCCGAAAAGAATCCCGTCTCGCCCATCGGCATCAATTCAATAAACCGGACATGGATCGGACGCTTAATCGTCAATCCGGCAAATTCCTCGACTTCATCCTCATTGAAATCACGCGCGACGACGACATTGATTTTAACGGGGTCGAATCCAACGGACAGGGCTGCATCGACACCATTAAGAACCGTCTTTAAATCTCCGGAACGCGTAATCGTCCGGAACCGATCGGACCGTAGGGAATCAAGACTGATATTAACCCGGGAAAGACCGGCGGCTTTGAGCCCCTTGGCTTTCGCCGCCAAAAGAACCCCGTTTGTGCTCAGCGACACTTCCTCAATCCCGTTAATGCCCGTAAGGCGTTTGATCAAATCCTCTATCCCGGGGCGCACTAGCGGCTCTCCTCCCGTAATGCGTACGGTTTTAAACCCAACCTCCGCAAATCCCTTAACCAAACGGACAACCGCATCGTCGGGAAGAATGGATTCCCTTCGGGAAAACGCGTTGAAATTGGCGGGGAGACAATACTGACAACGGAGATTGCAGCGATCGGTAACCGAGAGGCGGAGATAGTCGATTTTCCGGCCGTAACGATCAAGCATACGCACTCTTTTGGACCTTCAAATAATCTTCCTGCGTATCAATATCAAGGAAAGACCGTCCGCCGGGATCAATCGCTCCAATTTCATCGGCACTTAAAAACCGGGTCCGTATAATATCGAACAATTCCCGTACGGGCCGCTTCTCTCTCAAAAGCAAACGCATCACGCCTAGGCACTGCTTTGAATACACGCCAAAGAGAGGTTGCGGGCGGCCGCCCCAAACAGCAGTCGCGGCTTCATAACCGGAAACCGCATCGCAAACGGCTCTCACCAGCGTGCGGTCGACCAACGGCATATCACAGGCGGTTACAAAAACGAGGTCCGTTTCGGATTCCCGGAGAGCGGCGATGATCCCAACCAAGGGGTGATGCTGCTCGGAATCATCCTGGACAAATCGAGCGCAGTCTTCGAGGCTTCGAGCCACATCGGGATCTTTTCCGACAACCAGGACCCTCGGGAATAACCCGCATAGCCGCGATACCGTTGATCCCGTGAGGGTGTTTTCCCCCCAAGGAGCAACCGCCTTATTCGAGCCGAATCGCGAGCTTCGTCCACCCGCAAGAACGACTCCAGTCACCGCTTCGGTCATTTTTCGACGATTTCGTCCTTCATTCCGGCTTTAAACGAATTAAGGGATTTTCCTAACGAACGGGCAATTTCCGGAACTTTATTAGCCCCAAAAACGAGTAACCCGAGCGCGAGAATGATGAGAAGTTCACTGGTTCCGAGTGTGGGTATCATTTGAGACCTCCATGTCCGATTTATTTGCAACGTTTCAGCCAGGGCCATATTGTTGCTGTCACGGCTACATGCCCGAATTCAAAACTATTATCGAGCCTTTTCGCATCCACAGCACGCAACCGCTTCATTTCCCTAATGAAGAGCGCCGCGAATCCGCTCTTAGAGAAGCCGGGTTTAATCTCTTCGGCGTACACGCCGACGACGTCATTGTCGACCTGTTAACCGACTCGGGAACCGGAGCGATGTCCAACCGCCAATGGGCGGGCATGATGACAGGCGACGAATCCTACGCCGGAAGCCGTTCGTTTTACCGTTTTCTCGACGTGGTTACCGATTTAACAGGGATGAATGAAGTCATTCCCACCCACCAAGGCCGGGCCGCAGAATGGATTTTATTTTCGGCCGTAGGCGGTAAGGGCGTTATCATTCCCAATAACACGCACTTTGACACAACCCGCGCAAATGTAGAATTTTCGGGCGCAGAAGCCGTCGACTTAGTAATCCCGGAGGGGAAGCAACCCCAAGTAGATCATCCCTTCAAAGGGAACATGGATACGGTCGCACTCGATGCGCTCCTGAAAGAAAAAGGCGACAGGATTCCATTGGTATTTGTCACCGTCACCAATAATTCCGGAGGCGGACAACCGGTTTCGCTCGCGAATATCAAGGAGATCCGCTCCGTTTGTGATCGCCACAAAACCCCCCTCTACATTGACGCGTGCCGATTCGCAGAGAACGCCTATTTCATTAAGATGCGGGAGGAAGGACAGGGACATCGATCGCCTAAGGAAATCGCCCGGGAAATGTTCCGGCTCGCCGACGGCTGCACGATGTCGGCGAAGAAAGACGGCCTCGCCAATATCGGCGGATTTCTAGCGCTAAAAGAACCCGAGCTCGCAAAAAAATGCCGCAATCTCCTCATCTTGACCGAAGGTTTTTCTACCTATGGGGGGATGGCCGGATACGATTTGGAAGCCGTCGC
>JBFIEP010000179.1:0-5864 GCA_041603335.1 Elusimicrobiota bacterium
CCGGTTTGGTCTCCAAGGCTATCGCAAGACCGATTGAGCCGGTATTAGCAGTGAGGACCACGAATTCGCGCGGCTCTAAATAGCGTTTTATGTTAGAGCCTACCAGGGGTTCGTCATCAACAACGAGAATCTTGGTTTTCATGACTGTGTTATGGACGCAACATAACAGCCAATAGAATTCGCACTTTCTTGATGTTTAATTGAGGTGTGCTTGAAGTCCTCCACCCACACTATAGCCGGGAGCATAATATGGAAACTTCTAAAGTTCTCTTGGTAGACGACGACCCCGGACTTCTCAGGGTGTGCCGTTGGCGTTTGGAGAAAGCCGGCTATTCTGTCGAGACTGCAGATCGTATCGACCGGGCTCTGGAAGTTGCCGGATCGGAGCGGTTTTACGCAATTGTTTGCGATGTCGTCCTAGACCGCATGACGGGATTTGAAGCCGTTGAGCAATTTCGTAAGAAGACATCGGCTCCTGTCGTCCTCATTAGCGGTGCGGCCGACGAGGAGATGGCGAAGGACGCCGCCGTTCTGGGAGCTGCCGGGCTTGTCCCTAAGACTGACGAGTTTGCCCAACTTCTCGAGATACTGCAACGACTTCGAACCGAGCCTTCCCTTAAGTCCTAGGCCCGGGACCTAACTAAAGACACCCACTTGCCTCAGGGCAGGCATCTGTTTTAAACCCATCCTATAGACATGAAGAGGTGGGTTGCCCTAAATATCGTTGCCAGCCTTGTATTGGGTTCGCCCGGTTCCCAGGCATGGGCGAATATGAGAGCCTCCCTGCAAAGCGGGAAGGTTTCATCTGTAGGAACCCTTAAAATATCAGCGTTTTCTCCAACTGGCAGTGTTGGGCTTCCGACCTTAGCGGCTCCTAGCCTTGAGGGTGGATTGCCGATTCTTCCTAATGTCACCCTGCCGCTAGAGTCTGTAAAGTCGCTGAATGCCGTCAATGCCGCAGATGCGCCTGTGCAAAAAGAGGCTCTGGAGAAAACATCCCCTTCTTCAAAAATATCACCTATTGAGGAAAAGGAAAAACCTAATACGGTTTTCTCACAAGCACGGTCGTTAGAACAAAATATCGCGTCCCTTGAATCCGAGCAGGAAGGACCTGCCGAAGCAGGCGACGTAAAAGAAATTACCGATTCTGTCTTTGACGGCGGGTTTGCCGAGAGCAGCGAAACTGGAGCCGAAGCCGTTTCTTCTGCACTCGCACCCAAGCGATCGCGTTTCGGACGTTTGATGCCGGCGGCGATGATGACGGCCGCTGTCGGTGTCGGTTATAAAGCCATGAACATGATGCCGAGCCCCGCATTGAGTGAGGCCGGGGCCGGAAACTCTACCGGTCTCATCGAATCTCTCGGATGGTCGCCCGCGCTTGCGCTGACTGCCGCGGTTGCTGCTCCGTTTGTATTAATTCTCGTTCCCTCATTTGTTAACTCATTCTTGGATCGAAAGAAGAACAGGGTCGCGAAACTCACGCGAGCGATCATCGCGCACGCTGATAAAGACTGGAATACCGATCTTTATCACTTCTATACGAAAACGGTGAAGCGTAAGCGCGGTAGTACGCATTACCTCGACCGCGTCACCGTTAAGGTTCCTCGCGGATCCAATGGACGTGATAAGCGAATGGGAACATTCGGGCGTATCGAAATTTTGGCCCAGCGCGGAATCCCGAAAGAGAACGGTAAAATGCGGATTGAATCCTACCGATTCGATTACCGGGGCGATGGAAAAGAAATCTCCGGAATGAAGGAAGTGCAGAATGCGCGCCGCTTGGCCGGCAAGGTCGAGCGTGAGGCGCTTGAGGCCAACTTTTTGAATCAAGGTGCCCCGCTGGCCCGGGGATTGTTGGCGCGCTGGGCTCCGAATGCGAGCGGTCGGGGCTGGGCGCTCTTGGCGGGCTTAGGCGCGTCCCTGCCCGCCTTTTTGATGGCTGGAGTGACCGCGCATCCGGCCGAGCTCTTTGTCTGGACCGGGCTCGGGCTCGTTGGGGGATTTATCGGCGAGTGGTGGCAGAATCGGTATCCGCGGACCGTTTTCCGGATTAAATACGGAGACCGCATCATCTATTGGGCCGGGACCGTTGCGGCTGTCGGTGCCTTCTTCATGTTCTCTATCCCGGCCGGAATGAGTGTCATGGTCGGATTTCTATCTTCGATCATTCTCGCCCGCAAGGTTCTTCCGGGATCGGTGTCTTGGATAAAGAGTCCGTTAAAAACGAAGCTCCTGCGCGGGGGAAGCGGATTTTCTAAATTCAAATTTGCGCTGATCGCTCTGGTTTTTAGCACGATGATGGCCGGCGTGTATAACCCGTCGCCGGTGTCGGCGGGATACCGTGCCGAGCTCGCCGCGCGGATGGAAACCGGTGCGGTAGGATCCGAATACTCGCAATTTTTTAAAGAGCATCCGGGTGTTCCGGTTTATTTTGTCAAACCCTGGCATAACGAGGATATGAGTGATGCGATCGGGCGTCATTACGACGCAGCACCCGGCCTTCACCCCGCGAAAATCATGCTGAACGCTGAGTCTTACGGTGTCCGCTCTGTAGAGGATTGGCAATCGTTAGAGCTCGCCCTTTCGACGTTGGTGCACGAGCTTGATCATGATCGCACCGAAGAGGTCAATGACGGCGCACCGACAACGCTTGAGCACGAGCATTCGGCGTGGGATCACCAAGCTAGATTTATTATCGAGCAATTTAAAGAAAACCCGGATCTCTTTAAACCGGGGTACAACGACCAGCGTAAATATTTACTGCTGAAGCGGGCTCAACGCTGGCTCGATGGCGGTCCCGAAAAATACCGGGATTACGTGACCTCGAATTACAAGAAAAATAAGGCGCTTGCCGATATCAAGAATCCGAAAAAAGAATCCCTGACCCGGTTCTATTCGGAGCATCGGGATGAAATGCAGGAAGCCTGGGAGTTGCAGAAGTCCGATTCAAAGTTAAGCTCTGAGCTGAATCGGGCGGTCAAAGACTTACTCGTTGGAGGGCGTACATCCTATGGGGAAACGGTGCAGCCGACAGACAGCTCCATCTATAACCGTCTTTTAATGGGTTTCCTCTCCATTCTCACCATTTTGGGTTTAAGTCAATTGGTTGGTTTGCGGAGGGCTAAAAAATAAGTGCCATGAAGCAGCGGCTTCTCGTTGTTCTCACGCTATTATTCGCACAGGGCTGTGCGAATCAGCGCGTTCGTTTCGAACGTTTCGTTCATTACGCGCCCTATCGGTTTTCAGGACCGGCGCCGCAGGTCAAATGTCGATCATCGGGAAAATGGAAATGGTGTGTCGACACGCCGCGCAAATCAATGAAAACCGACCGCGAAACGATTCTTTACGTTCTGCATCACGCCGGGGCATCGGAGCGCACATGGGGAGAATTTCCGGTCGCACGTAAATTCTACTCCTGGTTTAAGAAGCGCGGAGTCCCCGCGCCTAGAGTGGTTTCCGTTTCTTACGGCCCGTATTGGACGTTGATGGAGGAGCCGGGAAAGACTCAGCCCGCCTTGCTGCGCCCCTTTGTCGATGAGGTAATGCCTGAGATCGAACGCGGGTTTAAATTCTCTCCGTCGAAGCGTTTGTTGTGGGGAACGTCCCAGGGCGGATTGAACGGGGCATCCTTGATTTTACGCGAACCCGATCTCTTTTCACGTGCGGTTCTTTCGTGTCCTGCTATTTTCGCGTTTCCCATGTATTCCGATTCGCAAGCCGATGCCTATATCGAGAGGAACGACTCGGTGCGCCGCAGCGTTTACTGGGGGCTCAAAAAGCTTCGTCCCCGCATCGGCGGAGCGGAGGCTTGGGCGCGCGAGGCCCCGCTGGTTCTGATTGAAAATGCCGAATCCCTTCCACCGACGTTCGTCCAGATAAATCCGGGCGATGAATACGGATTCCAAGATGGAGGGAGAAAATTTGCAGAAACCGCCCAATCCCGGGGCCTTCCCGTGACCCTCAAGAGCGGGGGGTGGTCCCATTGCGTCTTCGACATTGAATCCGCAATTGAATTCCTGATTGCACAAGACGGACTCCAATAGGTGTCAGGCATTGCTTTCTTGCCTTTCGCTAAGGCGAAAGGCAATAAAGCAATGCCTGACACCTATTCTAAGAGTTTAAAGGACGTGAGGAAGGCGTCAAATTCTTTTGCGCGGCTTTCAAAGTCTTCCTCGTCGGCTTTTAGGCGTGCTACGAGGAAGTCCTGATTGCGTTCGATAATCACGATCCGTTCTCTAATCTTATGTTCTGCCGAGGTCCCGTTTTTGTTGAAGCGGATCGGTTCGTCGAAGGAACGTTCCCAGAGCGTTCTTCGTTTTCCCGCAACGGTGCGCCTTCCTTTCGAGACGGCTTTTGTCTTTTTTAGGAATTCTTTCGGGTCTTTGTAGAGGCGGTTCCCTAAACGAAACCCTTCTACTACAATCGTGGGTGTTGCGTCGCCCTTGGAGGCGCGTAGAAGGACGTAAGCAGGGTAGCGTCCCGCCCATTGGCTGCGTCCCGCCCAGCGGATATCGGCGTTAGATTGGAAAACCCCTTTAACATGATGCGTGCGGATCGGAATTGTTTCTGCCGATAGCATGGCGGCGAGGAGGATAATGAATAGTTTCACCGCCGTTTGCCTCCAGCGGTATATTGGGCGGAAAATGATTCCAAGTCGCGCCAGTATTCTTTTTCCATCTTATCGAACTTGTTTTTCCATTCAGGAGTCCCGCCGTCTTTGGAGCTGGCGTTCTTAAGACGCTCCAGTCCATCCAGCCAGCGCTGGGCGTGGCGGGTCTGGGACGCGAGTTTGAGAAACAGCGCACGCCGTTCTTCGCTCCACAATTCCTTGGTTTTGAGTTCAGCGTCCATGGTCTTCGTAAAGGCTTCTTCTAAATTTTTGTTTGAGTCGATTTCCTTTAATAAGACCGCGCGCTCATCCTCGTTGGCCATAAGGAGCATATTGTAGGCCTGTTCCAGGCGTCCCTCGAGTCCCGATTTAGGGTTGTCAAAATCGGCGTGGGAGACGTGCCATAGGTAATTGGGCGATCTTAATCGATCGAGTCTAACCGCTTTTGGATTATTGAGCATCGTTTGAGTTTCATGCTGCTTCATGGCCGACACGATTCGGCTGCGGGGTTCGCGGCGCATCGCGGGTTCCTGCTCTTTAATGGCGCGTGATTGGGCAAGAAAGGCCCGGTCTTCTCCGAGCAGCCAACGGGTATTGGAGGCATCCGCAGCTTCAAACATGCCTTTGTCCGCGGTGTGGCGAAGTTCGTGAACAAGAACCTTATCAATTGCGCGCGCGGCGTTGCCGTCCTTGAGAAAGTATTCGGCGACGGCGATGGGGGTCGTAAATGAGGCCGAGCCGTCTTCGTACTTCATGAGTCTGTAGCGGGTCGGCATGGCGTGCCCGCCTTCGAGCTCCCCGGTCCCTCCGAATTGTACGCCGACGCGCGGGAGGGCTTCCTTGTCTGTAGCAGCCAGCCAAATTTTGTCGATATCAACCTGTTTTTGAGATTCGCCGATCTTTTTCTTTACTTCAGAGAGGCTCCCGAAAGAGCCGGCGCCCAAGCAGGCGAAATCCCCGACTTGGGGCCAATTCGAAATTACCGGCTCGGACCGCTCCGGGCATTTATTCACAATCTTAAAGGGCTGAAAAGGATTATCGGTAGAAAGGTAATACCAGGGAGGCGGGCCGACCTCTTTGATCATGGCGGCAGGGTCCGGCGGGCGGCAGGATCGATCTCCGGGTTTTGGAACCATGGATAAGATCTCGGTGTGCCCCTCTGGGCATTTGTCGACCTTCGCACCCGCTTTGAAGTCTCCGATTTTGTCTTTTGAGGCGAGGTACAGGGCGGGCTTGTCGGTTCCTTCCCGGCAGA
>JBFIEP010000180.1:0-5840 GCA_041603335.1 Elusimicrobiota bacterium
GATCCTCAGCCCTAAAAAAACAGCGCGGCGTAACGGCGACCAGACAACCGGGTACTTATGAGGTAGGACCTCCGGCCTATTCCGCAAATTTTACCGGATGTCTTATAATCCTTATCCGTGCTCCGGACCGCATGTCGTTTCCTCCCGGTCTGGTTCCTGTTAGCAGTTTCCGCCGAGGCAGCGACCTCCCAGGCCCGACCTGGCGCGCACCCCGCTTCCCAAAATTTGGCAAGCCGTGGTGGGCGTCAACTTCTGCTTGCCAGTCTGCACAACATGGCGCGTGCCGTGCCCTTCACTAACTTCGCTCACTACTATGACTCAAGCGCGATTCGAAAATCCATGACACTGCCGCCCAAGGCTGCGCCGCCGGAACCGAGGAAGCCTGTGCTTAAAAAAGTTCCCCGGCGAAAGACGCTGAAAACCAAACGCCCCCCAAGACCTGCGACACGCCGTTATGACGGTTTGATACGAAAACACGCCTTGGACCAAGGTCTCGACCCCAAACTCGTTAAAGCCGTCATTGCGGCCGAATCGTCCTTTCGACGGAAAATACGCTCATCAGCCGGTGCCGTCGGGCTTATGCAGTTAATGCCGCTCACCGCCGAGGAAATGGGAGTCCCCCGCTCGCGTCTTAACGATGCGTCTAAAAATATCGAAGCGGGGACACGCTATCTGGCGCACCTCTTCAAGCGGATATTTCGACGCTACGGACTTGCCGGAAAATCCTATCTAGAAGCCCCCCACTGGATGATCGGACGAGTTCTTGCCGCGTATAATGCAGGACCGCGATTTCTTTATCGCACTAAGCGCTATAAGGCTACGCGCCGTTACGTAGCCAAGGTTCTAAAAAACTACGGCTCCGCGCTATCGGATCTCAGCCCGGCAAACCGCCTGATTCGGCCCACCCTTGCCGTGATGCCCCTGCGGCGTCCCGAAAAAAGGCGAATTTCCCCGTCGTCACACCGGGAAGAGCCGCATACTATGCGTCGTGATCATGTAAAATATGGCGAAGCCGGCGTGGCGGAATTGGCAGACGCGCTCGACTCAAAATCGAGTGGTAGCGATACCGTGTGGGTTCGAGTCCCTCCGCCGGCACACTTTTTAAGAAAGTTCGGAACTAAGGTCGAGTTTATCCGGGAAGCCCATTTTTCCGGCCCTTTCCAATAAATCCAAATATGCGGTCCGCGGGGCATAGCCCCCGCCGATCTGCTCGGTCACGGGAGTGACCATTTGAATATCCATAAAGGCGAGCCCGCGCCGTTCCAGCGCATCGATGAGCCGAAAGAGAGCGAGCTTGGAGGCATTGGGTTCGCGGTGGAACATACTCTCACCGCTAAAGATGCCCCCGACACAAACCCCGTAAACTCCGCCGACCAGGGAACTGCCGTCCCAGCACTCAATACTGTGCGCCCAGCCTTCCTCATGAAGCCTCCGGTACGCTGCCACCATTTCAGGAAGAATCCAGGTCTTCCCCCCTTCCCCGATTCGGGGAATTTCCGCGCAGGCCGTAATGACATCCGAAAAGGATCTGTTAAAGGTATAGCGGAATTGGCTCTTCTTCATCGCAGCCCTAAGACTCCTTGGAAAATGAAGCCGGTTAAACATCAGTAAGCCGCGGGGATCCGGGCAATACCACGGAATATCGCCCATCGGGGATGGCCAAGGAAAGATGCCGGCGCGATACGCAGCAACGAGCCGGTCAACCGATAAATCGTCGCCGCGCCAGATAATGCTTTGGTTCGCCGGAAGGGAACGGGGGTCTGGAAACATCCTACTTGTAGGTTATCGGGTAGAAAGCGAATCGTCAAGTGTGAGAAAAAAGTCATTGAAATTGGGAACTTGAGGGTCTACACTCGTGGTGAGGTTCCCATGCGCACTCTTGCCCCTCTAGCGCTGTTCCTGTTCCTGTTCGCCCTGCCTGGTGCGAGCGAAGAACCGATTAAGTCACCCAAGGAAGTACCGGTCAAGCCTCAACCCCGGGATGATCCCGAAGATTACAAAGCACCGAGGATGATTCCCGGTCTTGTTATTAAAGCGGGGGAAGGGGCAAAGCTTAAAGAACCGCCCCCTGTTAAAATCGAAGAATCTGTCCGCAAAAACGTCCAAAAACTCGGATTTGATTTCGACAAAAAGGGCGATCTTCTCCACAAAGAAAGCGGTACGAAGATCGACAAAATAATGATGATCAAGGCCGGCATCCTTGTTAACGCGGATGGGTTTCTCGTGTTTAGAGACCAGCCGGATATGAAGGTTAAAGAGGAGCACCTTAAGGGAATTTTAGACGGCCTGCTTAATTTTGGAAAAGTAAACGCCCACGATCCCCGAAAAACCGGGAGGATTCTCCAAGCCTGGGGCATCCCCCCCGCTTACGACGGGGTTCACATGATCAATCCCGACGGTTCTGCGACCTACTTCGGCCTGATGCTGTACGAAGGACTGCGGAAAAATCCCGACCGTCTCAAGAATTTAAGCGGAGAACGGCTGTCCAAAGCGCTGGCCCTCTTTAAGACAGGCTACGGCACTGCGTTTGGGCAGCAGCTCCCCGACGCCGGGCAGGAAGACCTGAAACGCGGGTGGCGCCTCCTAAACTGGGAAACGAACCGGCCGGGGGAAACAGTTCTAAAGCTCAAGCCGTATTCCGATATTGGAGACAGTATTGGAGCCTATAAAGACCTCATAGAAGGGGAGGCCAAGGTAGTTCAAGCCGGCGGAGTAACTCCCCAAGGGTTTAAAAAAGCCAGTGATGCGGCGCTTGCGGCGTTGAACAAGCTCGAGCGTTACCGCTATCACTCGGAATTTGACATCACCCCTCGGCCCGTTCCGTCTCCCAAACAGGACAAGCCTGCCAAGGAAGGGGATTATACGGCGCCCAAAATGATGGGGCCGGGGAACAAACCAACGCCCCCTGAACACAACATGCTTCCCAAACTATTGAAAATGGTTGAGAGGCTGCACGGTTCGCCCATGAGCCTCGGCCAACAGGAGGCCTTCATCAAATCCTTTCCGATGGGAGAAACGGTATGGCGGATGGGAGCCCATAAACTCTGGAGGCAGGGAATCACCGGAAAAAATGTGAAGGTTGCCGTCATCGATACCGGAGTTGATTATCATCCGCACCTTGGCGACGCGGTTAAAGAACGGAAGGCTTACACACGTCAGCGCGGAGCGAAGACCACAGGCATGCACGGAACGCACGTTGCCGGAACCATTCACGCGATGGCGCCGGATGCGGAAATTAGATCCTATCAAGCCCTCGATGAAGAAAATCGCAACCGCCAGAAAAACGACAACATTGAGACGTATGCGGCGGTGGAAACAGCGATTGATGATGCCGTTAAAGACGGCAACCAAGTGATCAACCTCAGCCTCGGATTTTTCATGAACCCTTCCGACTCAATGACTAAAAAGATTCAAAAACACGCGGAGAACGGGGTTATTTTTGTGATTGCCGCCGGGAACGAAGGTCCCAATAGGGGAATGAGAACGCCCACCTCCGCCCCCAATGCGATCACCGTCGGCGCGTTAGACACCGAGGGAAGGATAACGACGTTTAGTTCCAGCGGGGAAAAGTGGGATCCCGAAAAAATGGCCTATTCCATCAAAAACGTATTTATGGCCCCCGGGAAAAACATCGCTTCAACGGTGAAACCACCCTTTCGGATGAGCCCTGATCAGCAAGATTTCACGCCGATGAGCGGAACGTCGATGGCGTCTCCGCATGTGACCGGCAGCGTCGCGCTGCTGCTCAATGCCGTGAAGGACTTCAAACTCTTTCCCGACCCGGTCACCGCCAGCAAACGCATTCGCGATTCCCTTTCAACAACCGGCAAGCAGATGTCCCTTGATGAACTCCCCTCGGGCGTCCCCCCCGAACAGGATTTCATCATTATCGATCCTAACGCCGCCTACCAGCATCTGCGCGGCTCCGGCTAAGCGCAGCTTTAATATCCGCTTCGGAAACGCTTCCGACCTTTAAGGTATTTCCCTGGTGGTCGATTAAGACCATCATCGGGACTCCGCCAGCGCCATATTTGGCCTTTACCGTTCCGTCCGGACCATCGAATAGAACCGGCGCCTCAAGCGGACGCACGTTGCGAAACGAAGTGAAGTCTTCCCAAGTATCCCAGGTGTTCACTAAAAAAACCGCAAGTCCTTTACCTTTGTACGTTGAATGCCAACCTTCCACGGTGGGAAGTTTCCGACGGCACGGTCCGCACCAGGAAGCCCAAAAATCAAGCAGAACAACCTTGCCGTCTAAAGACTCCAACTGCACGCGAGGGTATTCTTTTCGCTTCGCATCGTAGTTTCTGGTTGTTGGAAGGTCGAAGTTATGGGCGTTCCCCGAAAACTTTTTTTTGACCGGTCCGCTTTTCTTGATTTCAGGGACCGCGTCGCTGCGTGCCGGAACTTTAAAGACCGCGTTATTAAAGCTTGCCGCAGCCCGAGTACGGGATTGCTCACCGTCTCCCGCAAAGGCTCCCAAAGGAAAAAACACCGCTAAAGAGGCCGCTAATATCTTCATGCCTCAAGAATACCGCGGTGCCTCGAAATGATCGCCTTTCCTTTGACCTGTTCGACGGTATTCCTTGGACCCACCTGAAATGGGATAATGGGCGCATGGAAGTGTCAGCGCTCATATTAGGCAGTGCCCTCGGCGGATTTGCCCGTTATGCCTGCTCCCTGGCGGCGACACGCTGGCTGGGACCCGGGTTTCCTTATGGAACCCTGATCGTCAATCTTCTCGGCTGTCTCCTGATCGGTTTGCTGTCGGGGCAAAAGGGCCCGTCCGCCGCGGCACGCCTCCTTTTGGTTGTCGGATTTTGCGGTTCCTTCACCACTTTTTCCACGTTCGCCCTAGAGACCCTGCAGTTGGTGGACTCCGGCCATTTTTTCAAGGCGGCGGCAGTTGTTCTTGTCAGCGTCACGGTAGGTCTGGTATTTGTCCGGGCCGGTCTCGGGCTCTCCCGCTTCCTATAAACAGACCCTGGCAAGGACTCACTACGCGTGTTACCCTTTCGCCAATGAGGGGATTAGCCGTATTTCTGTTGATTTGCGTATTCTCGCCGGCGGTCCACGCTGACGAAGCCGCCGACCGTACCGCGCAGCAGGTCATCGACGCACAAATCGAACTGGACCGCGCCGAGGGTGCCGAGGCCTACGCAAAAGACAATAAGCGGGAAAAAACCAATCTTCTAATCTCGGCTAAAAATCGTTTGAATAAAATTCCCGGTTGGAGAGTCATCACACGGGGAAGAGTCAAAAAAGACGTTAACCGCAAACGGAACGACGCCAGCGCCGCCGCCCAACAGGCAAAACTGGCGGAACAGCAAACAAATCAGACCGGCCAACAATACATACAAGCCGAAGAAATATACAAAGCGGAAAACGGCACCTACTCGAATCCCGACCGTGTTCAATACTGGCAGAGCAAACTGAATTTTGTCCCGGTAGAGGAAAATCCCGACCAAGAGGTCACGTCCGAAACTGTCGATACCCAAACCTCCAACTTGATGGATACGATTGGAGGCGGTTTGGATGCCGGGTCCATGGGCCAACTTTCCGGACAAGCGGGCCAAATCGAAAACATGACGGATAAACTCGTCGCACAAGCATTGGCCGGAAAAGGCCAGTTCGATCCATCCAGATACAACACGGGCGCTTCGAAATCCCCCCCGGGAGGCGCCAACAGACAACCGGATTTTTCAAAGAAAAAGTTTTCGACCGCCTCCAGACCGAAACCGGTTCTCGGGAGCATTTCCGAACAAACACTGCACGAAGGGAAGGTCCTTTTATCCGACGGGCGAACAGACCGGCTTCCTCGACGGAGAAGCGACCCTTAC
>JBFIEP010000181.1:0-5829 GCA_041603335.1 Elusimicrobiota bacterium
GGGAGCCGA
Organism: Elusimicrobiota bacterium; assembly: GCA_041603335.1. Classification (GTDB taxonomy): domain Bacteria; phylum Elusimicrobiota; class Elusimicrobia; order UBA1565; family UBA1565; genus UBA1565. The sequence goes on from JBFIEP010000181.1 coordinate 10, forward strand.
ATCAATTAACGCGCACCAGAAGGCAAGCCGAATCAACCCCTGCGAAACGCAATACACAAGACGCTATGCCAATGTCCTCCTGGACCTGGCCCGGGCTAATCCAAAACGCCCCGAACGATTTGAATACCTGGACTTTGCCAGCGAAGCGGTCACCCGCACCTTAGGCTGCCGCAACGATGCGATTGAAGCCCGGTATATGGGAGGGTTTGTTGCGTTGATTGAGGCGCAATTGGGACATCCCTACAAAATTGCCGTTGCAGAGCGTGAACTCGACCGGGCGATTGAGCTTGATCCCACCTATATTCCGGTTTTGACGGCGCGCGCGGCGACCGCAAGGACTGCCGGAAATCCCGCTCTTGCCGCCCAATTGGAAGCGCGGGCCGCTTCCTTGAAAAAAGAGTAGAGCCTATAAACGGAGGCAGTACCCGACGCCGCTAACGGTTTCGATGCGTTTGCCCCAAGCCCCGAGATGTTTCCGGAGTCTTTCGACGCATTTGTCAACGGTACGGGTGTTTAGATCGGGCTCGGTTTTCCAAACTTCCTGAAGGATCAACGACCGCGTCATCACCCGGCCGGTGCCGGTGAGGAGATAGGCGAGAAGTTCGAATTCCAGCGGCGTCAGCCTAATCGGGTTTCCTTCCAACGCGACGGTACGCGCGTCGGGGTCCAGTCTGAGACCATCCAGATCAAGGGCGAGGTCGGGCCTTGCGGAGGCAGACGCCGGAGCCCTTCTTAAGAGGGACTCTATCCGGGCAATGAAAATTTCCTCATCCAGCGGTTTGCGCATAAATTCATCCGCGCCGACTTGGAAAGCGTGTACAACTTCCTTGGATTCCGGGTCGTGGTCGGAAATCCCGATAATGAAGGCGCCTTTTGCCGCCTCGATGGAACGGGTCAGACGAATGAGTTCCCAACCGCTGACGCCGGGAATTTCCAGGGCGATGACGACCAGTTCCGGAGGGGAAGAAATAAGCGCATCAAGATAAAGACCCGGACTGGCGTAGGATGAGACCTTGTGCCCCGCATGCGTAAGGAGACTGACCGCCTTTTCAAGAAAGATGGGATCAGAATCAACAACCGCGGCGCGGACGGGACGCATTAGCGGCCCCGCGCGAATAGGCTAGCCACCCGGATGAGTACTTCGTCGGAGTGAAAGGGTTTGGTTACGTGATCGTCGGCGCCGAGCTTAAGGCCTTTGGCGACCTCGGCCACTTTTGATTGTACCGTGACGAGAATAATCGGTGTTTTATCAAGGCAGGTCTGCTTGCGGATGGCTTCGGTCGTCTCGTAGCCGTCCATCTCCGGCATTTGGACATCGAGCAGGATCATCGCAGGAATTTCGCGAACGGCCGTCTCTAATCCGACCCGTCCGTTTTCCGCGGTAATGACTTTGTAGCCGCCCTCAAGGACGATATCGCTGAGGAGCGACCGGAATTCGTCGTCGTCGTCGATGATTAGAATTGTTTTAGGTTCCACGAAATCGCTCCGAAAAGGATAAGATGATCCTCGACCAGCGCTCTATTGTTCCAGAATCGTCGCATGTGGGCAATAGCATTGTCGCGGAGTTTGAGGCATGCTATGGGGAGCGCCGAGCTTGAAATGATGAGCCTTCGCATACGAACGATCCCGCTCGTACTCGCGGTGGGGCTTGGGAACGGCGCGTACGCCCAGAATTCGGGGCGTGATCCGTCTCTTGAACTCTTCTTCGATCCGAGCCGCCCCGCAGTCCAGCAGTTGTATCTGCCGGGCACGCGTGTGCTTAAACACCTCGATACCGTTTCGTTTCACGAGCGAATCCTCACCGACCAGGAGTTGTCCGGCGGTGTCGTTTATCCTGCCTCGGATCTCGTAGCGACGCGGGATCGACGGATTGACTTCTCGACAATGGAGGCCGTGCGGGAAGGGCGTTACGGCGAGGCAGGCCTCGCGCACGATGATGAGCGAATCGCACTTGTACGGTCTTTTTATCAAAGGCTTAGTCCCGAGCAGGGGCAATGGGCGCGGGCGGCGATGCAGGCGGCTACGGATTTTGTCGCGGGGAGGGACCGGCACGCGCTTCTTCGCGCCTCTTACGCCGTGTCGCTTAACCCGGTCGCTCCGGGTTTAGCCGGGTTTTTGAAGGCAATCGAAACCCGCACCGGAAAATCCGGAACGCGAATCCCAAGCGGGACGGGTCTCTCCCTGCTCGAAGTAAAACTCAATTTGACCAAGGAATTGTTTAAAGCCAAGCAGTACACCCCCATGCTTAGAATTTGCCGGGATGTCCTGATCCTGAAACCGGGAGATCCGACCGCCTTAGCGCGTCTGGGTTCGGGATATTACATGCTGCGCGACTATGAGAAGGCCGCTTCGGTATGGGGTCTCGCGCTAAAACGGGAAACCAGATCGGGGGAGCGAAAATCATTGTCTTCGATGGTCGCGCTCGCTAAAAGAGGGGGGCGCCCTAAGCCCCGGCCAGAACCCAGGAAGCCGGTCATTGATTTAGCCCTTGTCGAAGCGTTGTATCAAAAGGGCGTGCTTGCCCATGCCGCCGGAGACGCGGCCGCGTCGCAATCCGCTTTCGAGAAGATGATTCTATTGGTGCCCGAGGATAAACGGGCCCGGAAGGCGCTTCGGCGCTTGTCGGTGGAAGGCGGGCTGTGAGCCTCCGCGCGAAGCTGGTGTTGACTATTTTTATGGGCATCGCGCTTTCGGCCGTCGGTGTGGCGGCCAGCCTTTTGTGGTTGGAGCGCGGAGATCCTGAGCGCCGCTTGGACGAGGCCCGCACTGTTGTCACACGTTTTGCCGTTGAAATGGCGCGGGAAGCGGTTATTGCAGATGACCCGATGATGTTGAGTTCCCATTTGCGTTCGACCGTGGTTCGTGAGCGTGCGATTTCTTCTGCGCGCTTCCAGTGGAATGGCAAATGGATCAACGTCGTGCCCGGGACTTCGGATTGGCCTAAAACCGAAACCGTCGGAGATGGGATCGTTGTCGAACTCGGATTTGTACGGGACGAGCTAATGCGTCTCGAAGAGGCCCGAACCCGCAAGTCATTGCAGAGTGCTGGGCTTGTTCTCGCCCTCGTCGTGGTTTTCGCGTTCCCATTTGCCTGGGGGCTTGCGGCACGCTTTACCGGTCCGCTGGAGCATCTTATCGCCGCCATCGATCGCGTTGCCGAGGGAGAATCCCACGACCCTCTTCCCGAGAAACGACGCGATGAGCTCGGGCGGGTCGCCGGCCGCTTTAACCGGATGACCGAAAAGCTTAAAGCGCTTGATGAGATGAAGGACACCTTTGTGCGCGCCGTGTCGCATGATTTAAAGGCCCCGCTGAGTGCGATTGAAAGTTACGCACGCCGGACCGCTGAAGACGAAAGTTTGGATTCCAAGGCGCGGGAGAATCTTGCGCATATAGAAACCAATTCCCTGCGCTTGCGTGAATACATCGTGCAGCTTTTGGAAGAAGCGCGTATCGAGAGGGGGATGCTCGACATCGCTCCGGAAGTGTTCGATCTGGCGGAAACGGTGCGGGACACCGTTGTGTTCTTCGGCCCGCGTGCGAAGGAAAGCGGTATGCGTTTGTCCTTTGAATTGCCCGAGCAATCCATGCCGGTCACGGCGGATCCTGAACGCATTCAGCAGGTGTTGACCAATCTCGTCGGGAACGCGATGAAGTTTACGCGCTCCGGCGGGTCGATTACGGTATACGCCAAACGCACCGAGGATGGAAGTTTGGAAGCGGGCGTTATCGATACCGGTGTGGGAATCGCACCCGAAGATCAGCCGCGGTTGTTCAAGCGGTTTGAACGGGTCAAAAATCCCCTTAAGACCGGCGGTACCGGTCTTGGATTATCGATCGTGAAGGGGATCATCGAAGCACACGGCGGGTCGGTGGGACTTGATTCAACGCCGGGCAAGGGAAGCCGCTTCTACTTCACACTGCCTGATAGGAAAACCGCGTGAGCGAAGAACGAATTCAGGAGCTTGAGGCCGAGCTTGAGCGGGTGGAACGCAAGCTCAAACGGCTGCAATCGATCGTGGTATGGACGGGTTGGATTTCCGTGCTCGGCCTGCTTGGTTTTTTTCTCGCTAAGACGCTCATTTCCCGACCCCCGGAGCCTGTCGCAACTGCTCCTCGTGCGCCCATAAAAGTACCTGCAAAGCCGCCGAAATCGGCCCCGAAACCGATTTATAATCCGCCTCCGAGCGTCTCTCCGCCCCCGGAAATGCCCGGATTTTCCGAATAATCCATAAAAAATAAGTCTTATTCTGATTGCGACAATCTTATCCCAGTTGTGGATAAGTCTGTGGAAACGCTCGTAATTTCTTCATAATTAATAAGCACTTTTTAACAGCAATGTCGCAGGATTGTCGCATCTCCTTAATCGCACGCACGCGTATACCAATTACCCTAATAGTGTCGATCGATTTACCGGCTTCGCGGGCCGGCTTCCACGACGAGAAACTAAGTGCAATATCGAAACCAGCGAGCCCTGCTTATCGCCCTTCTTGGGCTTCTCGCACTCCTGCCGATCCAGGCGTTCTCGGCGGGACCCGGTACCTCAGCGGCATCATTCCTCCAACTCGGCTTCGGTGCTCGACCGCTTGCCGTTGGAGAAGCGTATGTCGCCATGGCAGACGACGCCTCGGCACTGCACTATAACCCGGCGGGACTCGCCCTTGAACCGAGGGCTGTTGCCAAGGGCGACCGACGGCGTTATGAGTTGATGGCGTCGCATGCGATGCACATCCAGGATATTCGCCTGTCGCAAATGGGATTGCTTGCGCGTCCTTGGGGTGTCAGCATCACGCATCTCCAACTCGACGGGATTGAACGGCGAACAAGCGAGACCGCCCAACCCGAAGGCCATTTCGGAGCAAGCGACATGATGATGGGTGTTTCCTACGGCAAGACCTTCGGCCTGTGGGGAACGGGTGCGACGATCAAGACCGTGCGTCAAACCATCGGCGAACATTCCGCGTCCGCGTGGGCCGTCGACTTCGGCGTGCTGCGCCGCTTCAAGTCGTATCCGATTTCATTTGGGGCGTCCATCGTCAACCTCGGCCAAGAGGTGACGTTTCTGGAAGAGGGTTTTCCGCTTCCCACCAGCATCCGGGTGGGCACCACCTACGGGATGACAAAACATTTCCCGCACGCGTTCAGTCTGCAGATTGAAAAGCCCCGCGACAACGGGCTGAACCTGCGGCTTGGCATGGAGTACTTGGGGTTTGGGCCGTTTGCGCTCCGGGCCGGCTATAAGACCGTGACCGGCGTTCAGAAGGCAGCTGCGGTTGGGTCGCAGTTGGGCACCGAGGCGCCCGGACTTTCGGAATTTTACGGGATGTTTATCGGGACGGGTTTTAGGACGAAGTTCGGGAACATGGACTACACGCTGCTGCCGTATGGGGAGTTGGGCAACGCGCACCGGTTGTCGTTTAGTATTCAGTTTGGGGCTTCGCGTGAGACCGGAACCTTGGGGGTCATGCGTTGAAAAAGACCCTCGGTTTTCTTCTTGCTTCGCTTTTTGGGATAGGATCTTTCGCTGGTCCGGCGTTTTCCGCCCCGAGTTCGTGGGACGGAACGGGTGACGGGATTAGTTGGAACGACGGGGCCAACTGGACTGACGGGCAGATTCCGAGTTTGACCCATGATTTGACAATCGATATCACTGCAGGCATCACCGCTTCCGACACCGAAGGAATTAAATTTAATTCCCTGACAATTGGAAAAAACGACGGGACGGTCAATGTCGTTCTAAATCTATCGACAATGAGTCTGAAATCCGGAAGTATCACGATGGATAGCGGCTCGAAGATTGTCAGTACTGTGGTCGCGACC
>JBFIEP010000182.1:0-5827 GCA_041603335.1 Elusimicrobiota bacterium
CCACGGGTTTTGGAATCCGACGCGTAAACACAACGGCTGCGTTGACCGCCTGCCGAATTTGAAGGCTTAATTTAAAGAGTGATCCCATCGCCTATAAAGATTACATATTTAAACATGTAATCTTTAAAGGACCGAATTAGACAGATAAGACCTCAATCCGTAGCGAACCGATCTGCCTGTTCGACCAATGCCGAACAGATTCCCTCTTCCGCAACCGAGTGTCCCGATGCCGGAATCAAAAGAAATTTCGCTTCAGGCCAAGCCTTATGGAGCTCCCAGGCGGTTGTAGGAGGACACACCACATCGTATTGCCCGTGAATAATCACTCCCGGAATATGGCGCATCACGTCAATCCCGCGTAAAAGCTGGTCATCGGAATCGAAGAACCCTTTATTGACGAAGTAATGGGACTCGATCCGGGCGAATGCCTCGGCATGCTGAGGTGCGGCGTATTTGGCGGTCATAACCGGGTCCGGGACCAACCGTGACGTCGCTCCTTCCCATTGCGACCACGCGGCCGCCGCCTCCAAACGCGTCGCCCGGTCCTCACTTGTCAGCCGCTTGTGATAAGCGGCCATCAAATCTCCGCGTTCTTCCACCGGGATAGGTGCAAGATACGATTCCCAGGCCTCGGGAAAAATCTCACTGGTTCCTTCCTGGTAAAACCAGAGCAATTCTTTACGGCGAAGCGTAAAGATGCCCCGCAGGATTAATCCTAAACACCGGTCCGGATGTGTTTGGGCATACGCCAATGCAAGTGTAGAGCCCCAACTTCCTCCGAACACGGTCCAGGAATCGATTTTCAAATGTTCACGCAAGCGCTCGATGTCAGCGACAAGATCCCAGGTGGTATTCTCGCGGAGTTCGGCGTAGGGGGTGCTTTTGCCGCAGCCGCGCTGATCGAATAGGATGATTTTCCACCGCGCCGGATCAAAAAACCGTCGATGTCCGGGTTCGACGCCTCCCCCCGGTCCGCCATGAAGAAAAACAATCGGTTTCCCTTCGGGATTGCCGCACACTTCATAATGCAGTTCGTGGAGCTCGGAGACCTTAAGGCGTCCTTCTTCGTACGGCTCTATCTCGGGATAAAGCTCTCTCATGATTTCCCCAACTCAATCGCCAGTGACTTTACCCAGCGATCAGGATCTTTCGACAATCTCTTTAGCAGAGGACTCCCGATACTCCACCGCCCGGCCTTCTGACCGTTCTCAAGCGCTTTAAGCGCTTCAAAACGAACCCGTGGATTATCGTCCCGGACTTCCGATATAAAAATCCGGTAGAGCGATTCATCCTTTATACCGGCGAGTGCCCGCACAATTTGAGCCCGGGCACGTCCCCGCGCCTTCTTTAAGACACGTTTAAGGGGCTCAATCGATTCAATCCCACGCTCACTCAACGCCTTGGCGGCGGCTTCCCGGACACCATGGTCGGGATCGTATAAAGCGCCGACGATAACGGATGGGTCTGTCCTTATCTGATGCAGCGCCCAAACGGTCCAACGGCGTGTTTCAGGGTGCGGGTCCGTAACCGCTTTTTCGAGCGCCTGGATCACCTTCGGTTTTTGAATTCTAACGAGCGGCTCGAGATCCAGCGGAAAAACATCGTCACGAATCAGGATTTTTGCAGCGGCATCCGCGACCGGTTTCTGCGGTGCCCAGCGCTCCCAGCCTCCGCCGACGGTGGTCCAATCCTGGCGCTTGAGCTTCTTACTTTTTCCCACAAGCCACAATAGATCGGTTTTCTTCTGCGAGGTCAGCCATTTTGAAACAGCATCAGCATCCTTCTTTCGGATCGCGTCGCGCAACTCACCCAGTTTCCCTCTTACTTTTTCGTCATAGAGGTGGCCTAACGCACGCGCAGCTTGACGCCGAACGCGCCAATCTTCATCCTCTAGCCTGGCGACAAAGATTGCCGCAGCGCCGCCGTCGCGCAACTTTCCAAGGAAGTAGAGAGCATTCGCACGTGTTTTAGGATTCTCATCTGCCGCAAGCGCCCGCAGCGGAGAAAGAACACCCCTCGCCCCATGGAAATATTCTTCAAGCATCATGGTCGCGAAAAGGTTTCGGGGACGTAAAAACTCGAGCAGAACCGGCAATGCCCGATCGGGAGGTTCGAGGATGAGCTGGTGCTTCGCTTGCGCGGGGACCGACGCGTTAAGCCCCCACCCCGAAGAAACATAAAGCAATTCAGATATCCGCGTACGCGCTCCCAGCGTTTGCGAATGATTCAACCGATCGGCGAGGAACTCGGCTTCTTTCTTATCAGCGTCCCGATAGGCACCCTGTCCGTCATCCTTGTCAAAGGACATTCCGGGCTTAAGCGTCCAAGGGGTCGAGACCTTTCCCGAGAGTCCCACACTCCAGGGAGTCGCGGACCAAATTCGCGTCGATCGGATAACAGCGAACCGGTCGATCTCATCCCCGGTATCGGCAAAAACGCCAAGTCCAGCGCCATGCCTTAAATCATCCCAATACGAGACCGCACCCGCATGATCCCAATAAACGTAGCGGTCCGAGCCGCCTTGATCCCGGAACAATCCAACGCCTTGAGCGTTCGACATACCCAAGACGGACCAGTCGGACGCATACAAATCGTCGCCGGAGGCGTCAAAGAGAGAACCCACGCCATAGTCATGCCCGGTGCCCTGCGAGACGGCCCAACTTTGATACCGATCGTTTCCGTCAAGATCGATGAGTTCACCCACAGCGAAATGAACCCCGCTGCCTTGGGCGTAGCGCCGCGCCGTATAGGAATCATTGCCCGCCCCATCGAAAAGAAGGCCGCGTCCGAACCAATAGCCGCCGCCCTGTCCAAAATAGTCGGCCACATACCGGTCGTTGCCGCGCGCATCCAAGAGGAACCCAAATCCTCCGCCCGCGAAGGAACGCCAACCCATTCCAAACCCTTGGGATAAGCTTTGATAGACTTCGCCCTGCTTTTTGCCGCCGTACATTTCGTAATACCCACGGGGGTCGGGTTCGCTGAACCCGCTGGTATAAAGATCGTTTCCGGCGCCGTCGCGAATAAGCCCGACTCCGCGAACGTGCCCCATGCCTTGGCTTAAATAAGAGGCCCGATACAAATCCGTTCCTGAATCGTCGATCAGGAACGCCGCACCGAAAGAGGCCGCTCCTTGAGAAAACGATCTTGCAGAATAAAGATCGTTTCCGGAACGATCCCAAAGCACTGCTGTGCCAAACAACGCAGCGGCTTGGGCACCGTCTTTACCTAGGTATACATCATCACCGGAACCGTCGATCAGGATCGATGACCCAAACAATGCGGAGGCAGGCCCGCCATAACCCCTCGATAGATAGCGGTCATTCCCCGACAAATCGAGGACTACCGTCGAAGATCCCGGTCGAATGGAAAAATGATATTCGTCATCGCCTCCGGGATCGACCAGCAAATCAAAATCCTCCGAATGGCGATCATCGCCAAGTGATCCGATCCGAATACGAATGCCATTGGCCTCAATCGTGACAGCCTCGGCCGGCCAGGTGGCGGAAGAGAGGGCGGCGAGCCCCTCGAAAGCCGCGATGGATTCCCTAAAAAGCGCATCTCCCGATCGCAGCGCCGCCTCGAGCTCGAAGGAATGAGCAAATTCAAACAACTCCAGGTCGCGTTCGAGCCACGCCTCCCCTTCGAGCAAACGCTTTGCATCCGGCGTCCCATTGGTTAATTGGGTGATAAAAAATTCCGCAAGCTCCTTATGCGTTTCGCTTCGATCCGCTCCCTGCTCGAATCGACCGAGCAATCCGGCCAAGGGTGCCGGAACCCCTTCGGGGATGTCTTTTGCCGCATCGACATTCGCGGGTTTTACTTTCAACTCAAGACGGATTCCGGCTTCCTTAAAAAGGTCTTTAGGGGCCGTTGTAAGAAGTTTCTCCCCAAGGCGCAATGAAAACTCGAGCCCTTCCGCCGGAGCACGCAAAGCATCCAGAACTTCCTTGGGTTGGTGGGGTTCGTCCACGAGTTCAACGCGGCGTTCCAAATCCTTGGTCTCCGCGAGAATAGGGGAAAGCAAATCGGATAAATCGGGTTTGGCGAAAACCGTGACAGGAGAAAGCAGCAATAGTACCGCAAGAGAGCGAATCATCGCCCGTATTCTATTAGAATCGAACCGGCTAATTCTTATTTAGATGCCGAAATGTTCCGTAATACACGGCTTTTCCGCCGCGGGTTCGACGACCAAGGCCGGAATTAACAACTCCCCACTTGCGTCCCATCGCCTCGACAAGATCGCTCTCCCCCTTATAGATCATGACGTGCTTCACCGGATTACCGGTAAAAATCAGATCGCCGGGTTCCAATTGCTCGGGGGTTATCATGGTTGCCGCCGCCTTTTGATCCCGCGATACACGCGGCACCTTCATTCCAAACTTACGGTAGGAATATTGGACTAGCCCCGAACAATCAAAGCCGCCCGGAGAACTGCCCCCCCAGACATAGGCATCCCCAACATGCTTTTGGGCTTCCTGAACAACCTGCGTAAGTCCCGCTCCCTTTTCCAAGACGCCCAACTCAAATGTTTTTTCGAGACCGGGCTTCCAATTGCTCCAACCGGGGCGGCTCAATTTCTCTTTTTCGACCCAAGCATCCACGCCGCCCACGCTGACTTGCAGCCATTTGCCGTCAGAGGACTCCGTGCCGGACCACGAAACCTGCTCTCCCGCCATCATATCCGAGCCTTTCGCCAACGTGATTGTATTCTCACCGCCATCCATCTTGTAGGAAATATCGACACTTTGAAGATCACGCTTGGAAAAACCCGCCGGCATCGATTCCATCGTGGAAGGATCAACAAAGAGGTCTACCTTCTTCGCGCTAATGAATAATGTCTGGGAGCTGGACTTTCCGGTTCCTGTTCCGGGCGCCCCCGTGGACCGGCCAAGAAGATTCGAACCTCCCCCTGAGGGTCCATTTCGAGAGCCATGCTCAAAACCGGAAGTACTTCCCGCCTGTTTTGCAATTGAGGTCAGCGCAGAGGAGGCGGAACCGCGCTCGCCAAGCTCGCTTCCAATCCGCCTCCGGGCAGGATTCCTATTTCCCCCTCGAAACGATGAACCGGATTGACCGCCCGATCCTCCCGACCAAGATTCTCCGGCACGAAGGGATTCAAGTGACGGCGACTCACTGCCGGATTCAAATTCTCCTGCGGCACCCTCCTCGGAGAAGGCGGTGCCCTGCGCCGCGTTATTTCCATCAGAAAATTCTGAATTTAATGATTGCTTAGACCAATTCGGAGAAGAGCCCGCAGGAACACTCTTCTTCCTTCCAGAAACTCCCTCAAAAAGAATTTGTTTTTTCCCCGAACGGGTTGGGCTGGATCGACTACTGCGGTCGGATTTTTTCGCAGAAACCACGTATCTGGGTTTCGATTCAAAATGCTTTCCGACAAAGGGGATGAGGGAGGGTTTCACACCGGCCGTAAAGCCGATGAGAAGAATTAATGCAAAAACACCGATTTCTGCAGCGCGTTTTTGGGTTTTTGTCACGCAATCACCTCCAGCCTCAACAATAGCCGTCATCCTCGAGATTGACCAGAGCCGTTAGGCCCACATTATTAACCCCGCTCATTGCCGCCTTCCCGTCGAAATTGATAACGTCCATTTATGACAATATCCGCCAAAAAAACCGCCTTGTCCTTAGACCATCCCGACGCCTTTGTTGATCGCCACAACGGCCCTTCCCACGATGAAATTGACGATATGCTCAAAACAGTCGGGTATGATTCCCTTGATGCCTTGATGGATGCGGTTATTCCCAAAGATATTCTCATCTCAAAACCCCTTGAAACCGGGAAGGCCAAAAGCGAAAGCGATGC
>JBFIEP010000183.1:0-5824 GCA_041603335.1 Elusimicrobiota bacterium
AGAAAGACTTGGAAATGAAAACGACGAATTCTCGGAACTCTTCTTCTCGGGACACGACGTCATCGATAAAATTCGCAAAATGTCCGGGAACGATTGGGATGGCTGAGACCCTCCAAGATGGCCACGCTGTTGCCATCGGACGCTTTAGCCTCGGAGGTTAACAACTATCATGGATATACAGACCCTCACGCTTTTCTTTCAGTGGTGTTCGATTATCAACATATCCCTTCTAGTCTTCTGGAGCCTTTTCGTCATTGGGGCGCCCAACTGGGTGTATCGAACGCAAAGCATGTTTCTTCCAATCACGCGGGAAACATTCAACATCACCATTTACTGCTTTCTAGGGGCGTTTAAATTCCTCGTTATCGTTTTTAACGTCGTCCCCTACATCGCATTACGGATCATCGGCTAAAATTAGCCGAAAATCCTTAACAAAATAGCAGTCACGGACCCCTCAGTCCCCGCTAAACTAATCCCTATGAGACGTTTATCGGCACTCCTCGTCCTTTGGGCGGCAGGGGCAATCCCCGCGCACGCCCAGGTACCCTACGTGCCGTCCTTTGACCGTCCCCGCTGGGGATTTGAACTGGGGATGGGACCCATCCTGCCCAGCGGGGCAGCGGGCTTCGGGGAAACATCAAAGACCGGCTTTGCCGTCGGAATCTCCGCCCAACGGTTCTTCAACCCTATTTGGTCCATCGGACTCGAAATCCATCGGAGCGCTTTCGCCGGGACCCCGTCTCCACCCGCCATGCCGGTCGACGGAACATTTCGAATTCTCGGAGCGAAATTTCAAGGCGTCCATTTGACCACGCGTTTTAACTTTATTGACAATGAAACATGGTCGCCGTATATAGGCGCCGGAATCGGACTCGCTACCGGCGAATCCAATATCCTGACAGGAACGGCAAAGGGCAACCAGGTGGACGTCGTCGAATCTCAGGGGGGGTCGGTCTCGGCACGCGCCGGGATGGAATGGTTTTTCTCCAATGGGCTATCTTTTTTCACGGAAGGACGCTACATTCAGTATCGTCTCGACGGCCAATCCGCCGGTCCGGGGATTCCCGCAGTGGCCATCGGCGGGGTACACGCAAAAATCGGCATTCGGCTTTGGCTTGATGTGAAAGAGAAGCGAGAGTGAAAATACTCACGCTAATTCTGCTGCTCCTTGCCCCGGCGGCGCATGCGGACAGGGTACGCATGCGGCCCTTTGAAAAGGGAAATCGTTCGATCGGCCTTAAACTGGGCCCGGCCAGCCCGTCAGAACCCCGCTTCCGCGGCACGGTCCGGACAGGAGTGATCGCGAACGTCCAAGGCCTTTACTACATGGCCGATTGGATCGCGTTGGGAGGCGAGCTTACATCCTCTCGCTTCTTTAAGAAAAGCTTTATGAGCCCCGCGGGGCTCTCCACGCTTCCCGCATCCACCGACTACAACAGTGAAGCTTCCGCGACAAGCCTAGCGGCCGTCATACGGGTCAACTTTTTCGAAAGTTCAAGCTGGACCCCCTATGTCCTAGGAGGTGCGGGCTTTCACCGCTTCGAACAAACCGTCAATGCCGTTGTTGTCGGCGCAAATCCCGGGGAGACGGAAACCCTCAGCGTCGTTGGGAATCACACAGGAATCGTCGTGACCGCCGGGGGGGGATTTGAATTCTTTTGGGTTCGCGACTCGAGCTTCTCTTTGGAAGCGCGGTATCACGAATATAAGCTGAACGAGGACTTCCTGTACAACGCCCAGTCCCTATCCTTTATGTTCGGCTTTCACTATTGGTGGGGAAGAAACTGGTAGCGGCTACTTATTTAATCCGGCCGCAATCTTATCCTGATTTGCAAACATCCAGACAATCGCGACGAATATCCAAATCATAACAATCGCCAGCAGCGCCCAAGCGAGTTTACGCCCTGTCTCGGGAAACGGATTCACCTTCCCGCCGGTATCAAGACCGATAAATTCCGGGGGAATTTCAACGGGGCCCTTCTTCTCCGCTTTTTTTCCTCCGGCAGCGAGAACCTTAGCCATCACTTCAGGGGAGATTGGAACCTTTCCCTCGGTCTTAACCGGTCGCTTTTCCACACGCTCGGCGGCCTTCTTCGCCTGCCGGATTTCTTCAGCGGCCTGCGCCTCAGCTTGTTGTTTCTTGCCAAACGGCGCGCCGCACATATCGCAATAGCCGTTGTCTTCGCCGGTATCACAGGAGCACTCAGGACATTTCATCGTGTATACCCCTCCGCACGAAACGCCCCCGGGATGTGGTTAACCGCATTCCCATCAATGGCAATTACATCGAATCGAACCGGCCCCTCATGGGAAATTTTTCGCATATAACTGACAGAAGCACGGATTATTTTTTTCTGCTTAGGGGATCCGACCGCTGAAGCGGCGGCGCCATGCGACTTCGAGCGTCTCCGCTTAACTTCCACGAAAACCAGCGTATCGCCGTCTTTGCCGATCAAATCGATTTCCGCACGACAGCCGCGCCAATTCCGCTCCATGATTTCCCAACCTTTGTCCGCAAGAAAGCGTTCTGCCTGCAATTCGCCGTCACGCCCCAGCTCAAGACTCAAAACGAAACTCCGGACAAGAAGGTTAGACGGTGCTCTACACACGGCCCGGTTCGCTCAAGCGCCCGCATATGGTCCCTAGTGCCATACCCCTTATGCCGCTCAAACCCATAGTCCGGATGGCGCTGGGCGAGAACGGTTAGCCAACGGTCCCGGACCACCTTAGCAAGTACGCTCGCGCAAGCGACCGACAAGGAACGGTCATCCCCGGAGACAACAGCGCACTGCGGGGACTTCACTCCCGGAACAACGCGGTTTCCATCAACAACGACAAGAATATTTTCCTCGGAAATCTCGATACGGTTCAAGGCCCGGCGCATTGCCAGAAAGGTCGCTTGCAGGATGTTAAAACGGTCCACCTCACGCGGTCCCGCCCACCCTACGCCGAATGCGAGCGCGTGCTCGCGCACCACATCGAACAGCATGTCGCGCTTCACGTGTGATAATTTTTTTGAGTCTTTAACTTCGCGCAGCGACGTATGGGGAGAATCAGGAAGAACGACAGCCGCCGCAACAACCGGACCCGCAAGCGGACCGCGCCCCGCCTCATCAACCCCCACTAAACGAACAGCTCCGCTTTCGGAGCGGAGCTGTTGGTCGAAGCGGTGCCGCTTCAAGTTAGAACGGTCTTACGCGGCCGCAGCGGCTTTCTTCGGCGCGTCGGAAGAAGGCGTGGATTTTTTTTCGGCCTTCACATTTGCGTGTACGTCTTCAACCAACCGGGCTTTCTTTCCGGTCAGGTTGCGCAGGTAATAAAGTTTCGCACGCCGGGCACGTCCGCGGCGTCCTAACTCGATCTTCGCAAGACGGGGCGACAGCAACGGGAACGTTCGCTCCACGCCGATTCCGAAAGATACTTTGCGCACGGTAAAAGTCTCGGATACGCCTCTCCCACGCCGTTTAATACAAACGCCTTCAAAAACCTGGATGCGCTCGCTATCACCTTCAACAACGCGGACATGCACACGCAAGGTGTCGCCGGGTGTAAAAGAGGGAATCGTATTGTTTTCTTGTCCAGCCATTAGAAATGTCTCCGTATATTTTGCTAATTCCTATTATACCTTAATTTTCAAGCAGTTCGGGCCGCTTTCGCCGAGTCGCATCTTCCGCCTGTTCCCGCCGCCAAGCCTCGATTTTTGCATGATCCCCTGAAAGAAGGACCTTTGGGACTTCTTTGCCCTGCCAGACCTCGGGCCTCGTATACACCGGGTAATCCAGCAGATTCTCCGAAAACGACTCCCGTTCCGCTGCCTCTTCCTTCGTTAAAACACCCGGCTGCAATCGTGCCATTGCATCCGACACCACCATGGCCGGGATTTCACCCCCGGTAAGCACATAGTCTCCAATCGAGAGTTCCAAGTCGAAGAGGTCCATGAGGCGTTCATCGATGCCCTCATACCGCCCGCAAACAAGAACCAGGTGCTCCTTCTTCGCCAACGTTCGGGCAATACCCTGATCGAAACGCTTCCCCTGTGGAGAGAGAAAAATCACCATCGAATTTTCTTTTTTCACAGAACGGATAGCTTCGCTCATCGGTTCCGCCATCAGCACCATCCCGGCCCCGCCGCCGTAAGGGCGATCATCGACCGTCTTGTGCCGATCTGTCGTAAAGTCCCGCGGGTTTACAAAACCGATCTCGAGAAGTTTTTTCTCCCGAGCCCGCTTAACAATACTCTCAGTCAACGGCCCCTCAAACATCGAGGGGAACAACGTGACAACGTCTATTCGCACGACCGGATCTATTCGAGATCGAGCATCACGCGGCGCCCCTGCTTCGCTGCCGCGACGTTGACGACCAACCGAATAGCCTTAATAACCCGACCCAACTTACCAATGATCTTCCCCTTATCTTCGTCGGCAACACCGACATAGAGTTGGGTAACTCCGTCATCCTCGGATTCGGTAACGGCCACATCCTCGGGATGGTCTACGAGATTCTTGGCAAGGAACGTTGTAAGTTCCTTCATGGGCTTAGGCCTCGGGCTTTGCTTCTTCTTTCTTTTCTTCGGCAGCTTCTTCGGCCTTTGCTTCAGCAGCCGGGGCTTCTTCCTTAGGAGCGTTCTTCGCTTCTTCGGCGGCCTTAGCCTTCGCTTCAGCCTTCTTACGGGCCTTCGCTTTCACCTTTGCTCCAACTTCCTCGGCATTCTTTCCACCGGCGGTTTTGAGCAGGGTCGCGACGGTCGATGACGGCTTGGCGCCGACGCCGATCCAATAATCGATTCGATCCTGCTTAACGCTGATTTTATCCTTCGCCTTCTCTTCGCGCGGGTTGTACGTTCCGATAATCTCGATCGGCTTTCCCTGCGCTGAAACGCGACTGTCTACGGCGACGACCCGATAAAATGCCATCTTCGGACGCCCGACCCGCTGCAACCTAATTGCTACTGCCATATTACTTTCTCCTATACCTTCACTAACTGCGACTTGTTAAATGCATTCTGGGCCGCGCGCGTAATCTTCTTCGCCGCGGCCGCGGGATTCTTCTGTTTAAAAATGGCACTTCCAGCAACGAGCGCGTCGGCACCGGCGCCGGCGGCAAGCACTGCGGTTTCAGCGGTAACGCCGCCGTCCACCTGAAGCCAGGTCTTCAGCCCCTTACGGTCGATTTCCGCACGCAACGCTGAAATTTTAGGCAGCATGGCGTGGATAAACCCTTGCCCGCCGAATCCGGGCTCGACGGTCATCACCAAGGCCAAATCGATATCTTTTAGATAAGGCATCAGCGCTTTCGCGGGCGTTCCCGGCTTAATCGCCAGCCCCACACCACAGCCCAGCTTGCGCAGCTTCTTAAGCAGCCGGCGGGGGGAGCGGCATGCCTCGACATGAAACACAACCCAATCGGCTCCGGCCTCGGCAAAAATCGGTCCATAAATCTCGGGGTTGGAAACCATCAAATGCGCGTCGAGAAAAACCTTGCCGGTTCCATTATGCTTTAGAGCGCTGATAAGATCGGGACCGAAAGCGAGATTCGGCACAAAGTGGCCGTCCATCACATCAACCGAGGCCCAGGAAATTCCGGACTTGACCAACGGCTTGAGATCACCGCGCACATTGGCGAAATCAGCCGCGAGCAGCGACGGCACGATGCGGACCTTCCCGTCCGGGCGGGGAAGCCGTTTCATAGGTCGCGCTCCTCAACGAGAATTCCGTTCAAGAATATTTTTATCCGCGCCTGTCCCGCTTCGGGAATGGCAAGATCAACCTTGGAGCCGGGAGGGCGCAGGCCGTTAAATAATTCCCGCTCACCGTGCTGGTCAACC
>JBFIEP010000184.1:0-5820 GCA_041603335.1 Elusimicrobiota bacterium
CGTGATGCCTGCCGTCTCGCATGGCGGGGGACCGCATTTCGGTTGGCAGGAAATTTTAATATTCAGCGGAGTAAGCTCGCTGTTCCTTTTGGCTGCTGACACGGTGTTCCGCGGTGCCGGCCCCATTCCCCAAAAAGATCCGTACCTTGTCGAGAGCTTCCCCGGGAAGCACTAGTGGTGAGCCTCGGACACGAGTTTCATACCGATGGCGCCGTCCACCGCGCCCGGCGGCGCGCAGAGTTGTGGGTGGGATTTGAATGGATTGAAGAGCCCGGGAGACGAACGATTTCCGTGCAGTCAGGGTGTCCGGTAGGGTGTTTGTTTTGCGACGCGGGCATGCGTGTTTACGGCGGAAATTTAACCCTGGAGGAGTTGCGTCTGCAGGCGGGGTCCGATCCCGGAGAACTGCATCTGACGCGCATGGGCGAGCCCACGTTCAACCCTGCGGTTCTCGATTTGATCGCGGAAACAAACGCGCGGCGGATTCTCCTTTCAACCGTCGCGCCCGATTGCCCGGTCTCCGAAGATTTTTTAAACACGCTTTGTAGGACTAAAAATCAGCGGTTGACTCTCCAGTTTTCTTTCCCAAGTACCGAACCGGAAGGCCGCCGGGCATTAATTCCGGTTAGAACCTGGACTGAATCGAAGATGGCATCCTTCGGGAAACGGTGGAGTGAGACGGGAAACCGAAAAATAATTCTAAATGTAGTGCTGACGAATTCCTTCCCGTTCGATCCGGATGAGGCCGCCGCAGTTTTTGATCCTGAATATTTTTCGTGGAAGTTTACGCCGGTGAATCCATCAAACCGGGCGGTCCGGAACAATCTTGATAACCCGTGGGAATGCCCCCCCGAGACGGTTACGGCCCGCATGAAAAGTCTGGCTGCCTTCGGATTTCGCAGTCAAGCGCGGCAGGATAAGCAATGCGGTCGAATCTCCGTTCCTGACGGTTGTCATGAACGCCCCTGAGGCGCGTCATGGGGCCGTACGCTTTCTCTCCTCTATAATCAATCATGTCTGATTGTCTCGTCGTGGGGGGCGGACCGTCCGGTCTTACGGGCGCGTTCTATCTCGCACGCGCGGGCCGCCGTGTTGTGCTCCTTGAGAGAGAGTCTTTTGGAGGGAAGGCGGCAAAAATCGAGAGAATCGAAAATTATCCCGGATTCCCCCGGGGTATCAATGGGGCCTCGCTCATGCGGCGTTTTGCAGCCCAAGCGGATGCTTGGGGGGTCAAACGAATAAAGGGCGAAGCCCTGTCTATTGAGCGTCAGGGGGGAGGCTACCGGGTTCATACCCCCGACGGGGTTCATGCCGCAAAATCCGTCCTGCTTTGTACCGGAGCCCGTTTTCTAACCTGGGATGAACTTGGGAGTTCCGGTCCTCCGGTATTTACTGCGGCCTTTGGGCGCTGCCCGTCTTATGCGGGACGCACCGTTGCCGTGGTCGGCGGGGGGGAGACTGCGGTACACCAATCCCTTGAGCTATCGCGGCACGCCAAGAAGGTGTTCCTTGTCCATCGAGGGAAATCACTGCGTGCGATCGGCCTCCTACAGGAACGTGTGAAACGTTCCCGGAATATCGAGGTGCACGCCAATTCAATGCTGCGCCCGGGTCCGGGGAACCGATTGAAATTGGGAAAAAAAGAAATTTCCGTCGCCGCCGTCTTCGCTTTGATCGGACAGGCGCCTGAATTGGATCTATTGAAGGGACTTCGCGCCCCTAAAGGGATTTTCACAGCGGGGGATGCTAAACACGGTGTGCCCCATCAGGTCGTCTCTTGTGCCGGAGACGCAATGCGTGCGGCGATGGAATGCGAGCAATTCTTATGCGGCCGTTAAAAATTGTTTCCTCAAAGGATGTTGGAGAACTTGGCCGCTTGTTCCTAGGCCGATTCGGGACTTCTCCCAATAAAGTCGTGGAATTTGTCGATACCATCGAACCGGGTATTCCCCGGGAGGAAAAGTGGGTTTTAATGATTTCCACGCAGTTCGGCTGCCCCGTGGGCTGTTTAATGTGCGACGCCGGCGGGCATGGTTTTTATGGAAATCTTTCGGCGGAGCAAATGCTTGATCAAATTGATCATGTCGCGGCATCGCGACCGGAACTCCGGTTGGCCGCGCACCCTAAATTCAAGATTCATTTCGCACGTATGGGGGAGCCCGCATTAAATAGCGAAGTGACGCGCGCCTTGGAGTTGCTGGCCGTGAAGTATCCGTTTCCCGGCGTCATGCCGAGTATTTCAACCGTCGCGCCCGCGGGAGGGCATTCGAGCGCCTTTTTTGAAGACCTGCTTCGCGTGAAGAATAAGCATTTTGCCGGCGGCAAGTTTCAACTCCAGTTTTCCCTTCACGGCCTTTTAGATCACGAGCGCGATAGGGTCGTTCCGATATCAAAGTGGAGCCTGAAGAAGATCGCCCAATACGGAGAGCGCTTTATGCGCGATGGGGACCGCAAGGTAACGCTGAATTTTGCGGTCGCCCCTGGAATTCGCATTTTCCCGGGTGTCGTGAGTAGAATTTTTTCACCCGATTCTTTTCTGATCAAGATAACACCGGTTAATGCGACCGAGAGATCCGTTTTATCGAAAACGGCAAACCCATGGCGGGGATTGCCGGCAGATATCCAATCGGATGCCGATGGATTACATCAAAAGGGGTATCAGGTGATCGTGAGCCCCAGTGCACAGGAGGAAATCGATGCGGAAACATCGTGCGGACAGTTGTGGGCCCTGCGGGCCAAATCCAAAGACGATGGGACTACTCGTCGTGGATATGCAGAGACTGTTCCTTGATCCAGGGAGTCGATCCTTTATCCCGTCAGCGACGGAAATTATCGAGCCGATCTTGGATCTGATCGGACAATTTGAAAAACCATTTTTTACCAGGCATGCCTTGGTCAACGCCGAGAAAGAGGGCGGGCGCATGGCCGAGTGGTATCAGAGCGTTTGCCTCGAGGGAAGCGAAGGGTCAAGGCTGGACAGCCGCTTTTCTCCCAGCCCCCAACGGGTTTTCCGAAAAACCCGTTATAACGCCTTCACGAATATGGGGCTCGAGGCGGCATTGCGATCCGAGGGGATCGAGGATTTAGTTTTATGCGGTGTTCAAACTCATCTGTGTGTTGAATCAACCGCTCGGGCGGCGTTCGATCTGGGGTTTCGTGTTTTTGTTGCCGAGGATGCGACCGCTTCTCGAAATCAGGACTTGCATAACGGATCCTTGAAAGCGATGGCTGATGGATTTGCATGCATTATTCCGCGGAGGATATTAATATGACTTGGGCTGAACCTTACAAGATTAAAGCGGTGGAAGCGGTACGGATGACAACACGTGCGGAACGTGAGGAGAAAATCCGTGAGGCCGGTTATAACACCTTTCTTTTAAAGAGTCGGGATGTCTACATCGATCTGCTGACCGATTCAGGGTGTTCAGCCATGTCGGACCGGCAGTGGGCCGCGATGATGCTTGGTGATGAAGCCTATGCCGGCAGTGAGAATTTTTACGAACTTGAAGAAACGGTCCGCAAGTATTACGGATACCGACATCTCATCCCGACTCACCAAGGGCGGGGAGCCGAACATATTCTTTCCCAGATGATGATAAAGCCGGGCGACGCCGTCCCGGGAAATATGTACTTCACGACAACCCGGCTGCATCAGGAACTCGCCGGCGGGAAATTTGTAGATGTCATTGTTGATGCCGCCCACATTTCGGACGATGGGTGCCGGTTTAAGGGAAACATCGACCTCGACAAGCTAAAAAAGGTCGTTAATGAGTATGGACCCGAACGCGTGCCCTATGTCAGTTTCGAGGGAAACGTTAATATGGCCGGCGGCCAGCCGGTGAGTATGGCGAATTTTAAGGAAGTGTATGACTATTGTTCTAATCTCAATATACCGGTCATGCTGGACGCCACCCGTCTCATCGAGAACGCCTACTTTATAAAAGTCCGGGAAAAGGGTTACGAGGATAGGACGATCGAATCAATCCTCAAAGAAATCTGCTCCTACTCGGATGGATGCACGATGTCTTCGAAAAAGGACCACCTCGTGAATATCGGCGGCTTCCTTGCGCTTAACGATGAAAAACTCGCTCGCCAGGCGCAGGAACTCGTCGTTGTTTATGAAGGTCTTCATACCTACGGAGGGATGGCGGGACGCGACATGAACGCGTTGGCGCAAGGCATTCGGGAGGCTGTGGATTACGATCATATCCGCGCGAGAATCGGTCAGGTTGAGTATTTGGGAAATAACCTTATAAAATGCGGTATCCCGATCGTGACGCCCATCGGGGGACACGCAATTTTTCTAGATGCCCGAAAAATCCTCTCCCATCTCGATCAGGAACAATTGCCGGCGCAAGCCCTAGCGGCGGAATTGTATCTCGAAGGGGGAGTGCGGGCTATGGAGCGCGGGACTGTTTCCGGCGGTAGGGGTCCTGACGGCAAAAACTATTTCCCGAAATTGGAGTTGGTTCGTCTGACAATCCCCCGACGCGTATATACGCAGGCTCACATGGATGTTGTCATTGAATCGGTCGCCAATCTTTACGCACGGCGTGAGTCAATTGAGGGGCTGCGCTTTACCTATGAGCCCAAGAATCTGCGTTTCTTTTTAGCCCGCTTCGAGCCGGTTCATGCGGCGGTGTCGGTCAAGTCTTCATAGACCGGATCATACTGCAGCGAACGAACCTGTTGGAACGGATCATCGGGCTCTTGATGGGGTGAATGTCCCTGTTTGCGGGCGCATTCCGCTACGGCGACCGCTATATGAGTGGAGACCTCCCTTATATCGGAGAGAGGCGGAAACAGTCGTCCTTTTTCTATATCGGCATCGCAGGTTAAATCAGCGAGGGTCTTCGCGGCGCAAAAAAACATCGCATCATCGATCCGGCGGGCCTCTGAAGCGAGAACCCCTAATCCGACTCCCGGAAAGATATAGGCGTTGTTAGCCTGACCCGGGGAAAATACATCGTTGCCGAGTTTTACTTCAGGAAAGGGACTTCCGCTGGCGAAGACTGCCTTGCCGCGGGAATGCGTATAGGCTTCCTCTGCGGTGCATTCAGCGTTTGTTGTCGGGTTGGAAAGGGCGAATATGACGGGGCGCGCGTTTATGCGCGACATCGCGCCGATGATGTCGGGCGTGAATTGGGCGGGTCGCCCGGAGACTCCGATGAGCGTCGTAGGCCTTAGCGCATTAACCGCCTCCTCCAGTGTTTTTACGGGATGGTGATCGTGGGCGAACGCGAGTTTATGTTCCTGGAGGTCTTTCCTTGAACTCTCGACAAGACCTTTGCTGTCCATGAACCAACAACGCTGCAGTGCCTCATCGTGAGGAACGCCTTCGGCTTCAAGGGCGCTCACGATAAGACCGCCTATTCCGATTGCTGATTCTCCGGCACCATGAAATAGAAACCGCTGTTCTTTGAGAGGAATGCCGGTAATCCGGGTCGAGGAGTAAATTCCGGCTAGCGCCACGGCTGCGGTTCCTTGGATATCATCATTGAAGCACCGGGCTTCGTTGCGGTATTTCGCAAGGAAACGAAATGCGTTTTGATTGGCGAAGTCTTCAAACTGAATGAGGGCGTCCGGATAGACCTCGGCGACGGCATCCATAAATTCCTGGACCATTTCATCATAGGCCTTCCCCCGGAGGCGTTTTTTCGGAACTCCCAGGTATAGAGGATCGGAGAGAAGTTTCGGGTTATCGGTCCCTAGGTCGAGAGCAACCGGTAGAGTTTGACCGGGGGCCACGCCCGCGCAGGCCGTATAGAGGGAAAGTTTTCCGACCGGGATTCCCATTCCATTCGCTCCTAAATCGCCGAG
>JBFIEP010000185.1:0-5726 GCA_041603335.1 Elusimicrobiota bacterium
ACAGCCCGATACCCGCCCCGAATAGCAAAGGCTTTCCACGATGGAATCGCAATAATCAAACGCCCACGATAATCGGATAACACCTGCTCGTTGATCGATCCCCACCGTCCACTAACCTCCAGTCCCCACGTCTTCATCGGATAAATCCCTAAAGAAGCGCCGGTCTGAAGGCCTCCGAAAGTTCCATCCCTGCGAAATTCGCGGTACCCCGCAGCCCAATCCAAACGGAAGTTAGGCGAAGGCGCGGTCCGGTAAAGCCCTTCCCAGTACCAGGAAATCAAACGGTCTTCCTGATCGGCTTCATGAAACTCCATGTATTCAACCGCCGTTCCAAAGAGGGTCCAGCCCGCCTCGCCGCGGAATGAATACGCATCGATGTTTCCGACGATGCGCTGATAGCCCCCATCGGCCCGGAGAAAAGGAATGGTCGGATGGCCGCGTTCCCGAAATCCCGCGTATTCAAGGGTCGGCTCGGTTCCAAGACGGATGGTGAGTTCTAAGATGCAGAGCGCGAGGGTTTCACAGGATTCCCATGTGTCGCTGCCGAGACTAAGTTCGCTTTTTGACGACGGGGACCGCGTGGTGGGAACGGGTTTGTTGTCGCCGGACTTAAGGGCGTTCTCGAAGCTCTCAAGCTTTTGTGCCTGGGCGCCGCTCGCGAGCAACAACACTGCGAGCGTTGTGCGAATCATCGCTCCCTTTCGATCCGTACAGTAACGCGCTGCGTGTCGGGCATCACCGGCGGTGTTTTGTGGACCGCGATGCGGACGCACTTAATCCGGTTGTCGAATTGGATGGTAACGTCGGAGACATCCTCGGCGAGTTTTTCAATCAGGATGCGCTCGCCTTTTTCCGCAACCGTCCGGATGGAAATTTCCAGGGCTTGGTAGTCGATGGAGAACTCGAGCTTGTCGGAGCGGCCGGCTCCCTCGAGATCCATCTCGGCTTCGACGTCGATTAAAATCGTTTGAGCCGTTGCCCGTTCCTCATCGGGAACGCCGATGCGGCACTGGCATGAGACGCCGGTCAGTTCAATTCTGTCCATCATGTGTCTGCCTTCCCAAACCAATTTTTCATGCGGTTGAGCGTCGTGTACATTGTTGGTACTAAGAATAGCGTAATGATGGCGGTAAAGAGGAGTCCCCAGCCGAAGGTTAGGGCTACGTGTTCCAGAAAGGGTTCCCGGCCGCCGATGCCGTAGCCCAGCGGTGAAACTCCGAAGAATGTCGTGACGCTTGTCAGCATAATGGGGCGTAGGCGTTGGCGCCCGGCTTCGACGACGCGGTCATTGAACGCGAGTTCGGGGCGTTCGGATTTTAGGCGGTCCATGGCTTCAACCAGAAGAATGGAGTTGTTGACGACAACTCCCATGAGTCCCGTAAGGCCGATGAGGACGAGCATGGAAAGCGGCAGGCCGTGCATGAGCAGGCAGAGGAAAACCCCGATGAAGGCGAAGGGGATGACGGACATAACGATAATCGGTTTGAGGAAGGAGTTAAACAGCGTCGCCATAAGCGTATAGATGACGATGCAGGCGAGCGCCATTGCCCGCAGCAGCGACGCGACTGATTCGACACGGTCTTTTTCTTCCCCGACGACTTCCCATCGCGTCCCGGGCCGTTTGGCGACCTCCGCGTCGAGGAATGCCGCCATTTTTTTGCTCACGATTTGGGAACTCGTAATTTCCTGATCGAGATCCGCTTGTACGGTAATGGTGCGTTTTCCTTCGGCGCGTGGGATAAAAAGGTATCCCTTGCCTTTCTTGGTGCTCACCAGTTGGGAGAGAGGGACGAGGTGTCCGCGCGGGTTGGTGATGCGTGTTCGTTCAATCGTGTCCCTTCGTCCGCGCGCGGACTCCGGCAGTTTGACGAGGACTTCGATGTCCTCCTCGGCATCCGCCCTTTGGATTTCCGTCGCGATTTCTCCGTCAAATGCGGCGCGGACCACCTGGGCGACTCGCGAGGGGGACAGACCTGCCCGTGCAACTGCGGGGACATCCACTTCCAGGAGGAGTTCCTCCTTCCCGGCAGTGAAGTCGTCTTTAATTCCAAAGACACCCGGTTGTTTCTTGAGCCATTCTTGGGCGTCATCCGATAGCGCGGAGAGTGATTCGAAGCTGTCCCCCGCGAGGCGCACTTCAACGGCTTTTCCACCGGGAGGTCCCGCGCGTCGCTGCGTGATCTCAAAATTAACGACGTCTAATTTTTTAGCGGCCGCTTCAAGTTCCGGACGGATCTCTTTAAGAATAACCGTTCCGTCCCGTTTGCGGACTCCGGTTTGGTCGAGAACAATGCGGGACTGCGCAAAATGCGATCCTTTCCGTCTTTGGTTTTCATCGCCAATGATTCCGATTTCGGAAATAATCGAATTGACTTCTTCCTTGGGAAGTTTAAGAAGGGATTTTTCAAGAACGCTCATCGCCTCCCCGGTTCTTTCCAAGCTCGTGCCTATCGGCATTTCAATAGAGACGAAAAATTCATCGACGGAAACGGGGAACATGTGGAATTTGAGCAGGAACTTCGAAGCGACGAGAGATGAAAGCAGTAGGACGATGAAGAAGAACGAGGCCGCAAACGGACGTTTGATGAGTGAGGCGACGATGGGGACGTATCGGGCTTCCAGCTTATGGATGGTTTTGGGTCCGACGGATCGGACGCGCTCCACCCAGTCCGGAAATCGAAGATGGGACGCGAATAGTGCCAGGTGACTCGGTAGAATAAACAGGCATTCGATCAGGTCAACTACGAGGACTAAAACAACGACGATGGGGAACTGTCTGAGGAACTTGCCCATGATGCCGGAAACGTAGGCGAGGGGACTAAACGCAACGATTGTTGTTAGTACCGCGACCGTTACCGGGATTGCCATTTGCGATGTGCCTACGACGGCCGCTTGGAAGGGAGGCAGCCCTTCATCCCGTTTCGCTTCGTAAAACTCACTGATGACGACCCCGTCATCAACAAGCATGCCGCTGACGAGGATGAATGAGAACATGGTGAGCAGATTGATGGTGTAGCCGAGGGCGTACATGCAAATCAGTCCGCCGAGAAACGCGAATGGGATCGCCAACGTGGTGAAGATGGCGCTCACCGGCGAGAGGAAAAAGAAAAGACTGATGAGCACCATCACAATCCCGGATGCGCCGTTATTGAGAAGAACGTTTAAGCGGCGCTTGATGTAAAAGGTGATGTCATCGGAAAAAGTGAAGGCGACATCCGGGTAGCGGGTGCGGTATTGGGCGACAAGTTCCCGTGTGAGAACGGCAACCTTGAGAGAATCCCCGGAGGGTTTCTTTAGAACCCTAAGCTGCAGTGATTTGGTTCCGTTGACGCGGGTGAATTCATTTTCGCGGTGGTAGGTTTCCTTAACCACTGCGACATCTCTGACGCGGATGCGGCTGCCTTCGACGTTGGAGCGAACCACGACGTCTTTAACATCACTTACGGATTGGAGCCGCCCCATGGTTCGAACCAGGATCTCCTGTCCATCCTTGAGCATGCGCCCGCCCGGCGAGGTGTGGTTGGAGCTTCTGACAGCGTCGATCAAATCGGTCAGTGATAAGTGGAGGGACTCCAGCTTTGCTTCATCCGCTTCCACCCAAATCTGTTCACGGCGATATCCCTTCTTGGTCGCTTGTGCCACGCCCTGTAATTCGACAAGGTCGTCTTCAAGGGCGAGAGCGACTTCCCGCAGGCGTTTCTCAGGTGCGCCGGAAAGGTCAACGTTGAGGACGGGCGCGTTGTGAGTAATTTCCGTGACCGTCGGTTCGTCGCCGTCTTCGGGAAGCTTTGAATTGCGAATCTGATCGACGGCGCGTTCAATATCCTTGACCGTTTTTTTCTTATTGGGGTGATCCGGATCGATGCGCAGTAGGATGACCGAGTTGCCTTCGACGGACCAGCTCTCCATCTTGTCGATTCCATCGATGCCTTTGACGGAACGTTCGAGCGGCACTGTGACGAGTTGTTCGACCTCCTCGGGCACTGCCCCGCGAAACGGAGTCGAGATGATGACCATGTCGAATTCGATCTGGGGGAAGGCTTCCTTCGTGATGGTAATCGCCACATAGGTCCCAAGGAAAAGGACGATGGCTGTAATCAGGTTTGTGAAAACGTGCCGGCTTGCGAAGTATCTAAAGAGAGAAAATTCTCTGGGATCCCGGGAGATGTCCTGCTTCATGGGGAAATCTCCAGATGCTGCAGGAGTGTTCCTTCTGCTGCCCGGGCCTGGATGCGTCGTTGAGCAAATTCCGCCTGCGCGGCCAGCCGTGAACTGCGTGCTGCGAGGGCGGCATTGGCATCGCGGAGGCGATCACGGCTTTCGATCCGCCCCTGGGAGTATTTCTTTTGAGAAAGTTTGAGCACCGCTTCCTGCATCGTTTCGAGGCGTCGGGTAACCCGTACCCTTTCGAGTGATACTGTTAGACGACGGCCGGCATTTTCGAGTTCCCGCTTAATGCGTCGTTCCAGGGCTGTTGTTTTGATTGAAGCAAGCATCTTCGCTGCGCGGGCGTCTTTTTGTTGGGCATGATCGGCGCGTTTGCCGAACGCGTAGGAAAAATCGAGGCCCAGGCTCCAAGTCCTGAATCCGAAGCGCCCCAGTTGGCTGAGGCTGTCTGACTGCGTGGTTTTTAGTCCGGACCACCCGAGGGCGCCTGTCAGCGCGAGGGAGGGCAGGCCGAATCCCGATTCCACCGCGGTAAGTGATTCCGAGTCGCGGGCGGAAATCGCTTTGGCTGCAATCAAATCCGATCGGGATACCGATGCGCGGGCGACCGTGATCTGAAGCTCTTCCGGTTCGGCTGGATTTTCTAGAATCGCACCGATGATTTTTTCCCGATCAATACCAACAAGTTCTTCGAGGTCTGCGGCCCTTTCTTCGGCAGCTTCACGGGAGTCGAGAACTTCAAGCTCCTTTAAAAGAAGGTCCGCTTCTGCACGCAGCAGGTCATCTTTCTCGGCCTCGTAGCGTTTTCGCAGCCGCTGTGTCGTTGCCAGGAATTCTTTGGCTTCTTCCGCCGAGCGTTCAAAAATAGAGATTGCATTTCGGGCTTGCCATAATTTCCAGTATGCCCCACCGACTTCCGCCGCTGCGATTTCGGCCGCCCGGGCATGTTGGGAGCGGGCGGCAACAAGGGCATGTTCCGATGCTCGCAGCGCGGCCCGTTCGGGAGTTCCGATCAGTCCTTTAAGTAACGGCTGGTTTAACGAAAGATCCAGTCCTGACGTGTGACGCGGGTTGAAGGAAAAGGCATTGGCAGTGTCATCCTTTGCTTTTGAAACACTGGAGGTGATTCCCGCTGTTGTTCCAAGATCAAATCGTTTTGAAAGGCCGAAAGACGCGCTGTCGGTAACCGTACGTGCCGTCTGAAAAATCAGTGCCGGGGGGGATTTGGAATCAAGCCGCTGCACGCTAGCGGTGAGTGATGGATCGTATGAACCTAAAAGCGAGAGTTGTGCCGACAGAGCGGCATCAATTCCCCGTTTCGCTTCCGCGACGCCAGGGTGAACCGCGAGGGCGCTTGCGACGCTTTCCCGAACCGTCCAGGTGCTCGCATTGCCGGGTGACACGATCGTCAGGGCCAGGAATAGCCCTCCGATTAAGGGAAGAAGCCGGGCGCGTATTTTTTCCAGGGCACCGGTTAGCACCTTGCTTTCATTTTCATCGAGATCCTTATAAAGGGAATGGATGAGCTTGAAGTATTCGGGGGCTATTTTTGCGATGGC
>JBFIEP010000186.1:0-5725 GCA_041603335.1 Elusimicrobiota bacterium
ATGAGGAACGGAAGCAGCTCCCCCCGGCTCCCGCGCCCCCGTGGGGGGCTTTGGGGTATCGCTAAAAAAGAATTACATTTATTTTTTTTAGGAGAGGGCCCAAGCTCCCTCAGAGGGAGCGCGGGAGCAGGGTGGGCAAGGTTCGTTTTATGACCTCCGAAAATCTCTTCGCCGCCGTCATCGGAGATCCGATCGACCATTCCCTGTCGCCGGATCTGTTTAAGCTCTACTGCGAAGCAACGGGGCGTTCTCTTATTTATCGAAAGCTTCATATCACCTCTGATAAATTAAAAACAGAAATTGAATTGCTCGACAAAAAAAATTGGGCGGGCTGGAATGTCACCTTGCCCCACAAGATTGAAATAAAGAAATACTGCACGCGCCTTGATGCGACCGCTGAAGCCGCGGGAGCGGTGAACGTAATTCGTTTCACGGAAGATGAGAGTGTTGGGTATAACACCGATGTTGAAGGATTTCTCGCGCCGCTGAAAGCCCGAAGCTTCGAAATCAAAGGATGCCGCACGCTGGTGCTCGGAGCGGGGGGGGCTGCCCGTGCGGTTTGTTTGGCGCTTAAGAACGAGGGTGCCGGGGAGATTATTGTTCTTAACCGTACGATTGAGCGCGCCAAGACTTTAGCGGAGTCGTGCGGGGGGCGTTGGGGCGGCCTGGAAGCCGCCGACCGTGAAACGGAAAATGCAGATCTCGTTGTGAATGCGACTTCCCTGGGAGTTTCTCCGGTCAATAAGGGGGTCCGCTTTAAAAAAGGCGCTTTAGCGTACGATTTGGTGTATCGCCCCGCGCGGACAGAGTTTTTAAAAGCTGCGGAAATTGCGGGCGTGGAGGGTCTTGGCGGAATGTCGATGCTGGCGGCACAGGCTGCGGCGACTTGGAAAATTTGGTTTGGTGAAACGCTTGAGAAAGGACTCGTCGCGGATTCGGCGAAAACGTTGGAGGAAACGTTATGAGACTGCTTCGATTTTTAACAGCGGGTGAATCACACGGCCCCGTGCTTTCGGGAATCCTGGAAGGCATGCCCGCGGGGCTGCCTCTTACGGCTGATTTTATTGATGCTCAGTTGGCACGGCGGCAGCTTGGGCATGGGCGCGGCGGAAGAATGAAGATCGAAACCGATCAGGCCGAAATTTTAAGCGGTGTGCGCCGGGGCAAGACCCTGGGTTCTCCAGTCTCGCTTGAGATTCGAAACCGGGATTGGAAGAACTGGACGAAAATCATGAATGCCGAGCCGGGGGGCGATGAGAGCGTCCGGCGCGTGAACGTCCCGAGACCGGGGCACGCAGATCATGCCGGCGGCGTGAAGTACGGGCATACGGACTTGCGAAACGTTCTTGAGCGCGCGAGTGCACGTGAAACGGCAATGCGGGTGGCTTTGGGCTCGGTCGCGCGACGGCTGCTCGAAGAATTGGGTGTCACCATTGGAAGCCGCGTCGTGTCTATTGGCACCGCCGTGGATAAGAAAGATGTTTCAGGCGTTCCTGCCGCGGATATTTCCAAGCGCGCCGATGACTCACCGGTCCGCTGTCTGACAAAAGAAATCGAGAAACGGATGATTCAGGAAATAGACGCGGTGAAGAAAGCCGGCGACACCCTGGGAGGAATTTTCGAGGTGATTATCGATGGGCTTCCGGTCGGACTCGGAAGTTATGTGCAGTGGGATCGCCGCCTTGAGGGAGAACTCGCAAAAGCGTTTCTAAGTTTAAACGCGATTAAAGGCGTTGAATTCGGGTTGGGATTTGAATCCGCAAAGCGGCATGGTTCGCAGGTTCACGACGCGTTGTATTGGAACGCCGATAAAACTCGTGTCATTCGAAAAACCAATAAGTCGGGTGGAATCGACGGCGGGTTGACCACTGGAGAGCCTTTGGTGCTTCGCGCGGCGATGAAGCCGATATCGACGCTTATGAACCCGCTCGATTCGGTAAACCTTGATACTAACGAAACCGTCAAGGCTCACGTGGAAAGATCCGACTTTTGCGCGGTCCCTGCTGCATCGGTGATCGGAGAAACCTTGGCCGCGATTGAACTTGCAGATGCGATGCTTGTGAAGTTCGGGGGCGATTCCTTGGATGAGCTGCGCGGGCGGGTTCTTCAGTGGAGAAATGAAAAAGGATAAGAAGCCTGTTTTCCTCATAGGGTTTATGGGCAGTGGAAAAACCACGGTCGGGAAGGCGCTCGCGAAGCGTCTCGGGTGCCGCTTAATCGACACGGATCGGGAAGTCGTTAAAAAATCAGGCCGCAGCATTGCGTCGATTTTTAAGAATCAAGGAGAAACGGTGTTTAGGAATCAGGAATCGGATGCCATCACTCGCGCGTGCCGTGCGGGTTCTGCCGTTGTCGCTGTTGGAGGCGGGGGAGTAATCCGCAAGCGGAATGTATCGGCGATGCGGTCGGCGGGAACGGTTGTCTATCTCCAGGCGCCGCTTAAGCTGCTTGCGCGGCGTGTTGGGGCGGGGGCTTCCCGTCCGTTGTGGAAAAACGCGGATTCTCTTTTCCGAACACGTGTGAGCCTTTACAACAGTGCAGCGCATATTAGAATCCGCGCCGGAGAAGGAACCCCGTCTCTCGTGGCTGAACGCGTTGCAAGGAGGCTCGGATGAAAACTATTAAGGTGGAGACCCGGCCGGACCCTTATTTAATCCGGGTCGGAGATGGGATCCTTGATCGTTTGCCCGGCCTCGCCGCAAAGGAATTCGGAAAGCTCCGGCGCTGTGTGGTGGTTACGGATTCTTATCTCGCCCGTTCGCTCGGGCGCCGTGTTGAAGCATCATTGCGGGGCGCAGGGTGGACCGTGGACGCTTTCTCCCTCCCGCGCGGCGAAGCGGCAAAAAGTTTTTCCTCGCTTGAGAGGCTGTATGGCTTCCTTTTGCGCCGGCGCGTGGAACGCCGGACTCCGATTTTTGCCGTGGGCGGAGGAACCATCGGAGATGCGGCGGGGTATGCCGCAGCGACGTATTATCGCGGCGTCCCGTTGGTTCACATTCCGACGACCCTGCTGGCACAGGTTGATAGCGCGATCGGAGGAAAAACCGCCGTAAACCACCCGTTGGCCAAGAATGCGGTCGGTGCGTTCTATCAGCCGCGTCTCGTCGTATGCGATACCTCGGTTTTGAAATCACTCCCGCGCCGTGATTTTTTGTCCGGGTTGGGGGAAGTTGTGAAATACGCCCTTGTATTCGATCCGGCCTTCGCTAAGCGGCTGCGGATTGATTGGCTGCGGATCCTGCAAAAAGAGTCGAGTGCGCTTGAAGCTGTTGTAGCGCAGTGTGCGAATTTAAAAGGCGGGGTTGTCGCCGCCGACACGCGGGACCTTTCAGGACGCCGCGAGCTTCTTAATTTCGGTCATACCCTCGGTCATGCCCTGGAGTCGGCGTCCGGTTATAAGATTCGCCACGGAGAAGCCGTCGCCTGGGGAATGCGCGGCGCGGTTGAAATATCAAAGGGACGCGGGTGGCTGCGTGACAGTGCCAGCCTCGATGATTTGCTGAAACTGCTCCCTAAGCCTAGGATCCCGCAGGGAATAACACGCAGGAAACTCCTTGCGCCGCTGAGGCTGGATAAGAAAGCCGTGGGTGGGCGAAATGTATTTGTTTTGCTTAAGGCAATTGGACGGCCTATCCGCGTCGATGATGTGTCGCCCAAGGAAATTGAGTCCGCGCTCGACGCGGTGGAGGCATCGTGAAGCCCCGGAAGCTGAATATCCTCGTACTAAACGGTCCGAATCTTAATTTACTCGGAGAACGTGAGCCGGGAATCTACGGGAGCACATCGCTTGCCGAGATTAACAAGGATCTTAAAAAATTGGGCTCCACGCTGGGTGTAAACCTGCGTTTCTATCAACGCAACGGCGAAGGGGAACTTGTCGATATTTTGCACGCCCAACGGAAATGGGCTGACGCTTTGCTGATCAATCCGGCGGCGTATACCCATACGTCGGTTGCCATCCGCGATGCGATCGCCGCAGTGGCCCTGCCGGCGATTGAGATCCATCTTTCGGACATCCGTAAGCGTGAGGCGTTTCGGAAAATATCCTTTGTGCGGGATGTTTGTATCGGCCGGGTGATGGGAAAGGGGCCGGCCGGTTACGGCGAGGCGCTCCGGCTGCTTGTTAAGAAAATTCGTCCTTGATCGGCGAGATCGCGAGTTTGCGTCCCACCCAGACCATGACGGCTGTCGCGAATGCGAGCCCGCCGTAAGCGATCCACTTCATCATCCCGATAATCATTCCCGACAGTGTGTTCGGGTCCAGCTCCCCCGCCAACCCAAAGGACTTTTGCGGGATGGGAACGAGGGCCGCGTGTGCCAGCACCGCGGCTGCGATAAGAACAATCATGCCTCTGCGTGCCCATTCCTTTCGTATTAAGAGCCCCCAGGAAACGATGATCAGGGGGACGGCACCGGCTATCGACATCCAGGCGTATTTCTTCAGTTGGGCGACGATATCGATGAATCCCTGCTCGGCAAAGGGTTCCGTCATTAGGAATTGAAAAATTCCAGACACTAGGCAGAAGGCTCCTCCGATGATGCCGGACCAGGCTAGGCTCGTCACAAAAGTGGAATGCGGGGCCGGCGGCGTGGGAGCTACGGGTAGATTGCTCATTAGACGGTATTGTACGCTAGTTAAATGAGAAACCGAACAATCCTTCCGATTTTATTTGCCGCATTGTTTTCCGGTTGTTTGTACGCGAATATTCATAGCCCGCGGGCCTACCGGTCTGCGACACCGTCGGATGTAAAAGCGTCTGAAGCCGATAGAACCGTATCGGGACGTTCGTGTTACCGTACGGCGTTATGGATGTTTGCGTGGGGAGACGCCGGGTATGCCGCCGCCGTTAGCGATGCCTTGGCAGGCCGCCCCGATGCCGTCCTTTATGACGTCCAGGCCGACACCCATGTCCAGGCGTATGTATTGGGAATTTACACCCGCATCTGCACCATTGTTTCCGGCCGGGTGGGAAATCCTTGAGGCTGATTCTTTCCGCAGCGCTGCTGGTTATTTTAGCTGCAGCACCACGCGCTGAAAAACCTACGTATCGGGCCAAGTCGGGAGTGTTGGTGATGGGAGGGTTTCTCGTCTTTCATGACACGGAAGGACCGCTGTCCTTTGTCTCCTTGACTCACAGTGAGCTGCCGACCGATGCCCAAAAAATAGGACCTGTATTCGGGAAGGGGTGCCAGCACGGTCTTTCTATTCCGCTGTCGGCCTCCTTCGATTCGACTAAGATCTCGGGTGCTGCGGGTAAGGGCGGGGCGCGGAAGGCCTTGAAGAAGATCAGGGAAAAACACGGTGAAATCCGGGGGCTCTATGACGTGAAAGTAGATACCCATATCACGAGTATTCTGGGACTTTACCGTCGACAGTGCGTCGAGATCCACGCCCGCGCCTTCCGCTAAATCGGCCATAAGAAGTAGAATAGGTTTGTTATGCCGAGCAAGCCGAAAACCTATCGCCTGCTCTCCTGGAATGTAAACGGGATCCGGGCCGCAGCCAAAAAAGGGCTTCTGGAGTGGATGCCGTCTTCCAAAGGAGACGTCGTTTGCCTTCAGGAAACGAAAGCCCTCCCGGAACAGTTAACCGACGAAATTAAGAACATCAATAAGTTCAACGCGTCGTTTCATTCGGCGGAAAGAAAAGGGTATAGCGGAGTCGCTATTTACTCAAAGCCCGAGCCCCGGATTATCGAGAAGGCGCTAGGGGAACCCGGGTTCG
>JBFIEP010000187.1:0-5717 GCA_041603335.1 Elusimicrobiota bacterium
GAGATATTCCCGTTTGCTTTCTTCCGCTTCGGGGCCGAAGGCGAGGCGCATCCGCTCGAGCCGCCGTAGCGCTTCTGTCGGGGATTTCATCGCTTCAAAGATAACAAATCCAAACGAGGACTTTGGCCCTGCAGCCTTATTTCCCTTAAGTTGCATGGGGAGTGACCCCGTAACTTTAGAAGTATCGAGTAATGCCAATTTCAATGTAGTCGTCTTGGGCGAGGGGGAATAAGGGGTCGGTGGGGCGGACAGCGGAGAAGAAGCGGCCTTCGAGAGTGACTTTGAAGCTTTCCCCGATGCGGCGGCTGGCCTCGATATTAAAGAAGCGCGTTGTCGTGTCTAAATCCTGAACCATGCCCGCGAGGAGCTCGGTGGATGCCTCGTCGTTGGCGGCCAAGCGCGCCCCGAAGAAAAGGTCGTTATCTGCAGGAGACGGTCCGGTTTTTCCGCGCTCGTCCCATTGGAACTCGGTCAGCACCCCGAGATCGGCGGGCCCGATCAATCCGTTAAAGGTGTATTCATAACCGAACACGAGGGCTTTGAAGCGGTCGCCCTGGCCCACGCGGTCGATGGCTTCGAACTTCCAGAGGAAACTCCCCACCGTCCACTGTAAATCCAAAGAGCTTTGGTGGATGAGCTCGTAAACCGGAACCATCGCCGCGCCGCGGAGAATAAACGAGGGGTCGCGCGTCAATCCGTAGAAATGGGACAGGCCGATATCCCAATCCCCGAGGCTGTGCGTATAGCGCGCGGCCCAGTCGGTGTGGGCGCGGCCGTTTTGCGCCTCTATAATGCGGTCGTCCTCTGAAACGGAGAGGCCTGCCCGAAGGCGCCCCGCTTCTCCGGCAAAGGTCCGTTCCCGAAAGCCGGGCAAGGCGAATAAATCGAGTGTTCCGTAATTCTGAACAAGGGCGAGGTTCACCATCGGCTGGCCCAAGCGGTCTTCCCCGTCGATGTTCTCCACGGCATCAATTTGATTGATGAAGTCGACGAGGTGATTGCTTTCCGCCACGCCCCAGTACACCTTCCGGATGCCGACGCGGATTTCCCATTGGTCGCGGGCGGTTTCCCAATAGGCTTCCCGCACGTCGAAGTGGGTGCGTTCACTGTCGTGCTGGTCCACGCGCAGATACGGCCGGAAGGTGACCGACCAACGGTCCGCGCCGTAGGATAACTCCGGTTCAAGAACTCCGCTGGCATCGAATCCTTGATGCTGCTCGGGAAATGCCGCGGCCTGCGTGAAGCCGCGGAGTTCCAGCCCCGCCTGGCCGCCCGTGCGCCACTCTCCTGATGCGGAGGGGGAGGCGAAGAGGACGAGGGCGGCCAGGATTTTTTTCACTTAACGGGCTCTCTTCAGCGCGTTGCGGTCGAAGTCGCGCGCGGTGAGGCCCTGCTTGAACTTGTAATTGCTCCAGGTAAGATCGGTCGCCTTACCGGTCTGGCGGTTGACCACCTTCATCAGGTCCGGCCGCCAGTGTTTCCCGAGATACTGTTGGTAGTCGTGATAGGTCAGCGTCTTTAGAAGTTCACCCTTGCGGTCGTAGAACTCGACTTTCTGGATGCGGTAATGCTCTTGGTCGATCCAGGTCAGCAGTTTGGTGTATCCCGATTTCTTGTCGACGGGATAGCGCTCGATGACGAAGTTCCCGTTTTCGTTTCGAATCCACTTGTAGGTATATTCCTCGACTTCCTGCGAACCGATGTCCTCATAAGAGAACTCGCTTCCCATAAACGGCCCCGACTTGTTATTCGCCGAGATGCGCTTCACCCGCTTAAGCGCCGGAAGAAACAACCATTGGTCATCGTTTCCCGACATCTTGCTGTGCGTGAGGAACTTCGTGTCCTTCACATCGCGGGGCTTATCAAAGAGTACCAAGGTCTTATCCCCGCCGTTGATGACTTCGAGCGTCCGCACGCGCGTGTGCCGCGTCGAGGTCTGACCGCGTTTGTTCTTAAGGATCATGAGCGAATCGGCCGTGAAGTCCGCGTAGCCGAGATCCCGTTTGTCCGCTTCCACCGCGATCGCCAGGCCCTTTTCCTCCGCCGTCCCGGCTAGGAGGGGGGACGCCCCCGCGATCAGCAGCAAGGCCCCCGCCGCCATCGAATCCACCAACGCCTTGTATCCCTTTGTCATCGCCTTCTCCTCCTTTTCCTTTTTCGCCCAGATTCTTTCAAAGACCAACAGTAGCGGCGGCAGCAGCAATAGATCCGCGGTTAACGCGATCACGATCGTAATCGCCGTCAACTTACCCATCGACGCGTTCATGTCAAAGTGCGACTGCGCCAGCACCATAAACCCGGCGATGAGTACCGTGGAGGTTCCCACGAGAGCCGGTCCGACGGTCTCAAACACGTAGCGAATCGCGTCCTCGGGGCTCAACCCCATCTCGCGGCGCGCCCGCAGGTACTTCGCGAGGAAATGCACCGTGTCGTCGACGACAATCCCGATCGTCATGCCGGTCACCAAGGCCAACGCCATCGTGACGCGCCCCCCCAATAACCCCCAGACCCCGAAGGCCGCCAAGGCGGGAATCAGGTTGGGAACGAGGCTCACCATGCCGATGCGAAAGCTCCTCAGGGTAAACATCAGGATAATCGAGATAAGAATCAGCGCCAGAAAGGCGCCCACCAGCGCTCCCGCCAAATTACGCTTGGCGATATGCGCAAACATTACCATCGCACTCGAAGCCGTCGCGTGCATCTCTTTAGGCGTGTTGGCCCTTAGCCATTCCTCGGTTTTTGCCGCGAAGAGGCGAATCTCTTTGGCCGACATGTCGTTGACGGTAAGAACCAGGCGCGTTGCCGACTTGTCGATGTTGATCTGGTTGTTCAGATCAAAGCCGTAGGGGAGCGACATCTCGTAGAGGAGCAGGTACTGCGCCGCGAGTTCCCGGCTTTCCGGAATGTTGTAATACGCCTCGTCATCGCCGTGCATCGACCGGTTCACCTTGCGCATCACATCGGTAAACGAGTTCACGTGCCGGGTCTGCGGCTGCGCCTCCAGCCAGTTCTTAAACGACGCGACGTTCTTGAGATAGGACGGGTTTGAAATCCCGCCCGGTTCGCCGGACTTGAGGTTAAACTGCATCTGATACGGCCCCGCGAGATGCTTCGCGGTAAAGTCCGAATCCGTGCGAAAGGCCACCGTCTCGTCGAAGTATTCCACCCAGCGGTCATCGAACTCGTTGCGAACGATAAACAAAGAAAGCGCAATCGCCGTCACGCCTACACCCGTGAGCAGCTGCTTCTGCCGCGCGATGACAAATTCCGCCAAGGAAGACAGTCCCATGGCAACCTGCGAGTCCTTCGCTTTCTTCGCCCGCATCGGGAGCATCGACATCAGCGCCGGCAGGAACGTGATTGAGTAGAACCACGCCCCCGCAACGCCGACGGCCGTGATGTTGCCCAGATGCCAAAACGGCGGGGCTTCCGAGAAATTCATGCTTAGGAACCCGATCGCCGTCGTAAGACTCGTCAGAAACACCGGCCCGAAATTAAGCCGCATCGATTCCACAATCGCATCGTTTTTACTTCTCCCGCGGCGCATCTCTCCCAACAGGGTCAGAAGAATGTGGATGCTGTCAGCCACCGCCAAGGTCATGATAAGCGTCGGCGCCATCGCCGAGGGGGGCGTGATCGGAAAACCCGCCCAGCCCGCAAATCCCAATCCCGTCGCGGCCGATAAGAGAATGACAAATAGGGTCGCAAACGTCGCCGCGACCGACCGGAGGGTGATAACGGCAAATAAGAAGATGACGGCGTACATAACAGGAACCAGGGTCAGCATGTCGCCTTGGGAGTTCTCCATGAAGGCGTTGTTGAGCATCGTCAGTCCCGTCATGCGCACCCGATGGCCCGGGTTGTCGGCTTCCACCTGGCGTGCCAGCGCCCGGGCTTGCTTCACCGTCTTGGCCACTTCCTTCGGGTCATTGCTTGAGAACGTGAGAGTGACATTGATCCCGACCATGTCGGCCTTGTCGCCAATCAGTTGTCCATTAAGGAAGGGCTCGGCCAGCGCCTTCTTCTTCGCGTAGACGAGATCGCTGTTTTCATCCTCGATAAGGTCGCCAACGGTAAGGTCGTCGCCTTCGGCGCGGGTATGCTGGAAGTTGTTAATCGAATCCACCCGCGTGGCATAGGGAAGCTTCCAGCCCGCCTCGGTTAACTGCGCCGCGGCTTTGACGGTGTCTTTATCTAAAGCGGCGCCGTCTTCAGGCACCAACACAAAGAGAATGTTGTCGGACTTCGTGTAGATATCCTGCATCCGCTCGAAGGCCTCGAGCTGCGGGTTGCCTTCCGCGAAGAACACGCGGTAGTTCGTGGAAAATCCTAGATGTTTTGCGCCCGAGGCCATGGCGCCGGCAACGGCGAGACTGAGCGCCATGACAAGCCAGCGGTATTTGATGACCGCCCGCGCGTAGCGGACGATTGCATCCTCAAGTTGTTGAACCATGGGTTTCTCCTCGGAGTATGTTGAACGATCGTTCCACTATAGGGCAAAAAAAATGGTTGGCGTCTTCGTTTTTCAAACGAGACCCTCAAAAGCGACCTCTACAATGGCTGCTAGCTGTTCCGGGGCGGCTCCGCCGCGGGCAAAGACGCTGACCCCCGCGAAAGTCGCGTGCATCTCTTGGGCCTGCGCGATGGGGGAATGTTTGGTCGGAAGTTCGCCGGCTTGCTGTCCGCGGGCGATGACATTCGCTAACAGAGTTAGCTTTTCTGAAAAAAGTTTCTCTACGATGGCCTTCACATCGGGGTCGGCATTCGCAGATCCCATGATCGAGCTGATGATCATGCAGCCTTTCGAGCCATCTTCGTTTTGAATCTTATTCTTGATGTGATTCTTGTATTTCTCGAGGATCATCCGTGCCGGACCCTGCTCTTCCAGGATCCCTTGGGATTCCTCTCTCATGATATTGCAGTAGGCTTCGAGCGCTTTTACGTAGAGTTGGCGCTTGTCGCCGAACTCATTATAAAGGGACTGGCGGTTGATGCCGGTTGCGGTTACGAGGTCCTGGATCGAGGTGCCGGCGTAGCCCTTTTCGATGAAGGTATCGAGGGCTTTGCCGAGGACTTCGCTGCGTTCGAATTCTTTTGTGCGGGGCATGGTCGTTTTGGAACGTTGGGTCCAGTATAGAACGATCGTTCCAGAATGTCAAGGGGAATATTTCCATGTTCCTGTAGTTTTTTAGACGAAGCTTTGATTTAAACAGAATCATGTTTCGCGTCGCGCACGCGATGCTCGAAGATTTGCGTTTTTTGAATTGTTTTTTGGGTCAAATCTCCGAGCCCCGAGGGCGTCCCATCTGCAGGAAACAAAATTTATTTATTAATTCTTTCTTTGGCGGGGAGCGGTCGACCCCCACGGGGTCGAGCGAAATTGGGGGAGCAATTCCGTTAAATCGCCAATCCATCGAAGAAACTACGGGAACATGGGGGAAATTTTAGTGAAGTCCCTTTTCCATCCGGCACAGCGGGCAGTCATCGTCGTAGGAATCCCCGAAAATAATGTCCGCCAGCCCCTTGGATTCCCCCGATCCGGCCAATCCAAAAGGCAAGCGGGGCGTATAACCGCCCAAAAATTCCTGGAATGACGCGTGGACCTGTCCTAGATTTTCATTGGGGATCCGGGTTCCAAATACGCCCTGACGGGTGAAGGATTCCAGCATGCAGGAGTCTTTTTCATCGTGTGTTGCGATGAGGCGGTCCATCTGAGA
>JBFIEP010000188.1:0-5705 GCA_041603335.1 Elusimicrobiota bacterium
AATCATCGACGAGGAGGACGCGAAGGCGATGAGTGATGATGCGATCATCTTTGCCATGAGTAATCCCACCCCGGTGCGCGTTCCTCGTGAAACCGTTAATGACGAGAAGGTCCGACTGGTGAGTTGGCGGGTGCAGGAAGGCGAGAAGCTCGAAGCGGGTGCCGTAGTCGCCGATATTGAAACGAGTAAATCGGTTTTGGAAATTACGGCCGGCTCGGCCGGATATTTGCGCCGCGCGGCAAAAGAAGGGGATTGGATCCCGGTTGGCGGAATTTTTTGTTATCTGACCGCGGGACCTAACGATCCGCTTCCCGCAAAAGAGAAAGAGGATGCTGTCTCCGGGAAATCCGGCCCCGCGTTCAGTAAAAAAGCGATTGCCTTGGCGGAAGAAGAAGGAGTCGATCTTTCCGTTTTTGAAGGAATGGGAATGGTTCGTGAAGAGGATGTCCGCAAACACCTCGAGACGAGCGCGCATGCCGGGGCCAAAGGCGTTTTGACGCGCGACGACGAGCTGTCTCCTCGAAAACGGGCGGAAACCGCGGCGCTGCTTGGAGGCGGATCAAATGTGCTGCGCAGCGTGGTCGCCCTGCGCTGCAGCGAAGCTTCATATCGCTCTGCTGTCGAAAAAAGTACGGCGTTCTCCGCGCTGCCCTCGGGATTGATTTTATTCGAGACGGCACGCGTGTTGGGAGAGCTCCCCTTATTCAACGCATGCTACGCCGATGGAAAGGCCAGGGTGTACGGAGGTGTTAACCCCGGTTTTGTTGTGGACGGCGATCACGGATTGCGTGTCCCCGTCATCCAGGGCGCTGATAAAAAGGATGAAAATGAAGTCGCGATCGCTATCCAGGATTTACTGCTTGCCTATCACGAAAAAGAGTTGACGCCCGCGCAGGAGTCGGGAGGCACGTTTACGATTACCGATTTGAGCGGTGAGGGAGTGACGCGATTTGAGCCTCTCATTAACGCCGGCCAATCCGCGATCCTGGGAATCGCCGCCCCTGTCGACGGCTCCTTCGAACTTTGCCTAGCATTCGACCATCGTCTCCACGAGGGGCGTTCCGCTGCGGGATTCCTTAAAAAATTGGCCGCTAGACTCGAGGCCCGTGCATGAGCGGAAAAGATTTAAAGGGGATCGTCGCCGGATTAACGAGCGTCGATCCTTCCGAGATCGACGCTGCCTTCGAGTTGGATCGTCCGGGTCTTGATACTTCCCTTAAAAGAGCGGTGCTGATCGCCTCTATTCGGAAGAATCTCGGTAAAAACTGCATGGAAGCCGGTCGCGCGAAAACCTTCGGCGATCTGGAAGCCGCTGTTTCTTCCGCTTAATTCTTTTGGTTGGAAGCGGTCGGCCCCCAGGGGGCCGAGTGAAACCGGGGGAGCGATTGACCCGTAAAAGCGTAAGAAGGCAGTAGACCTATCCGAAGACCGCCTTATAAACTTTACATCATATGTGATGTAAAG
The DNA here is from genome assembly GCA_041603335.1 of Elusimicrobiota bacterium. GTDB lineage: Bacteria > Elusimicrobiota > Elusimicrobia > UBA1565 > UBA1565 > UBA1565. Next base: position 1,465 of record JBFIEP010000188.1, read on the forward strand.
TTACTGAGGACCCACCGGCGTCGTTTCTGGGGGCAGCGATTATTAAAATCAAACAGTTTCGACCCTCGGGGCCGATGCTTGAACATTCGCCGTTTTTCTGGGATCGTTTTTATGTGCGAATATCCAAGCCCAGAGAGGAAAGCAAGGGGGCGTCCCACCTGCAGGCAGCGAATTCTTGGAATTAAATTCTTTTGGTTCGAAGCGGTCGGGAAGCTACGGCGCGGTTCCGTAGTCTCCTTGGAGGAGACAAAAATAAGAATCTTCAGGATTGTAACCCTTTGGCGGCAGCCAAAGGTTTTTTCTTTGCCGCGTAGGTACCTGCAGCATTCCGAAATTACCCAGTTGTTCGCCGATGTCCGGCGTGAAGAAGGGGAATGATACAAGGGGAGATTCTTGGGCGGCGCGGGAAACCAATGCCTCTAAGGCTTCGGGATGTTCGGGATCGGTCCATAGATCGGCGCATTCGAAGGTTTCGACGCCTCTTCTAAAGCGCGGTTTGAGAATCAAAAAACCACGGAGCTTCCCTGCGTCCCTGCATTCGTAAAGACGCTTTTTAACGGTAGAGTCGGAGAGCGCGGACCACCTAACTGCCGAGGCGTCCCGTACGTTTGTGGTTTTAAATTGTCCCCGGGTTCTTTCCCATAAGGCGTCATAGTCGGTTTGGGCCAACTCCGAGACAACCTCTACGCGTAGTCCGGCCGGAACTTTGAATCGCGAGCGCAGTTTCTGAAATCCGCCAAGAATGGTGCCAACGATCATTCCAGTGAGAGGCCGAGGGTCGGACGAATAGAAGTATTCTTTCTCGGGTCCCCACGGGAGAGGTTCAAATTCTAAGGATTTCAAAACTTCTGCGACATGATCGGTGGGTGTCGTATCAAAGACCGGATCCGGTCCCGCGTGATCGAGCAATTCCAGCAGCATGGCGAGGCTGTCATTACGGAAGGGCTCATCGACCATCCAGGTCGTAATCGAGTGGGCCGGCCGGACTTCGCCGTTAACGAGCATGCGCGAAGGGATTGTCCCGAGAAATCCGACAATGTGTCCTTTCACTTCAAGAACCCACCCGCGGGTAGACTCGGGCGTGAACGCGGGATTACCATCCCACCAGAGTTTAAACCGGCTCTGCCAGTATTCAGGGTCACTTTGAACACCCTCGAATCCGGCAAGGTATTGAGCGAGGGAATCTAATCCCGTCTTTTCAAATCGTTTAAGTTCAGCCACGGGAAATTAGGTACTGGCGGAGGCCCCCGAGTGTGGCGGCAACCATGGGAATTGTGTCGTTCTCATGCAGGGCGATTCGGTCGATGCGATAAGGCGATACGCCGTCCGGGGGGTTTAGCCTTAGGCTTCCTTCAACAGCGGCCGCGTAGTCGGCATCTTCGACCATCTTGGCGAGGCGTTGGCCGCCGTTTCCGTTAGGGTAGGAAAATAGGGCAGGTGCACGGCCGCAGAGCACAGCGGTTTTTTTTCGGGAGTCGACAATTTCCTTCCGGGCGGCATCATCATCGAGATGGGTGAGTATATCATGACGACAGGAATGAGCCCCGATTTCAACCAGCCCGGAGCCCGCAAGTTCGCGGAGCTGGTCCTCTGTCATGGGATTAAAGAGTTCGGGGATTTTAACTCCGTCCATATCCAAACGGTCGGCTGCTTCCTGCATGGCGGCGTCGCGGGAGCCTCCATCAAGTCTCTTTAGATGTGATTTCGTTCCTAGATAGGCTTGGATTCGTTCTGCGGTGGAGTTCCAGGTCCAACGGCCGCCTAAGCCCGGGAGTTCCACTTCTGTCCGTTTTGTGGCGTGGACAAAGCTTTCCAGCCGGTCGACCCAGAGTGTTTCCCTTTTTTCGATGAAATCCGTCGCGATGAAGTAGACCGCCGGAAGATCCAGTTCCCGGAGGAGGGGATAGATCAGCGAATAGTTGTTTTCGTACCCATCGTCAAAGGTTAGGACGACCGAGCGTTCGGGGATCGGGTCGCCTCCGCGAAGCGACGCGGCGTAGCGTGCAAGCGAGATTACGTTTCGATTGGCCTTGATCCAGCGTAATTGTTTGGAGAGGGCGCCTATCGCGATATGATTGCGCTCGCAATTGAGGACCCCGGGCCAGGGGCGGTCGGTCGCGCCATGATACATAAGCACAGCCGCGTGACGCCTATGGCGCCACGCGGCTAGTGTTGTCACGCCGCTCATTGAAAACGCGGCGTAAGCGGTTTCTTTGATCACCTATTGATTGTAGCGCTCCTTGTACATCTTTTGAAGGGCTTCTGTTTCCTTTTTCGTCATTCCCTTCTTCCAGGCGTGCTCTTCCTGGCTCAATATGGCATCGACCCGAGCCTCCCATTTAGCCTTCATTTCGGGGCTCTTCTTGGCCGCGGCCTTAATGATCGACGGTAGGAACTTCTGGTAGAAGTGTTTGGCAACCTCATACATACCGTGCCAGTGCGTATAGTCCGGGCCCATCATGGCAGCACCGTGGCGCGCACGGCGGCCTTCGTGATGCCAGAGTTCCCAGAATACCCATTGGACTTCATGTTCAAACGGCGCTTCTTTCTTGAGAATGCCGTCCGCTTTCAGTTCTCCCATAATCTTTTTCGCGGGAGCTCCGAATTTGTCGTTGTACAGGTCTACGAGGCCGTCGAACTGGTTGTAGAAGTTGTCAACGAAGGACTGACTGTGGCAGTTGTGGCATGCGCCCTTCATTTTATCCCGGCGTTGATTCCAGGTGATAATTTCTTTAACCTTCCGGTTTACGGTCATCGTGCTGAGAGCTTCATTCTTGAGGACTTTCTCTTTTGTTTCGACTGTTGATCCGACCTTAGGAAGTTCCCGTCCTTCCGGATAATCTTCTTTATACCCATCGGTATAAATAACCTTGTTGAGTTTTACGCTGACGACGGGGCGCAGGGTCCAGCTGATGCGCTCGCCGACATCGTGCGTATTTCCGACCTGCTTGCCGTCGGGCGTCATGTATGCCGAGATATGGCAGCTGGCGCACGTGGGGGCGGCTGAGTAATCCTTGCCCAGGACCCACTCCCCTTTCTTGTCGAGAGCCATTCGATCCCGGTTCGCGTAAAAGGCGATCCCGTGTTTGGACTCGTTGTAGACTTCGATTTGGGGGTGGTCCGGTCCCATGTGGCATTTCCCGCAGTTCTCCGGAGAACGCGCGAGTTTTGCCTGGAAGGAATGCCGGGAGTGGCACGCATGGCATGACCCTTTGGAGCCGTCGGGGTTCAACCGGCCGATGCCGCTGTTGGGCCACGTGTCAGGATCGATGATCGGCTTTTTCTCTTTGCCGCTGGTAAGGATCTTGCCATTCTCATCGCGTTTGAATTTAATGATCGAGCCGTGGCATTGCCAGCATCCGTTCACCGCGTCGGCGTTGTTTCCGGGCATCCCGGCCGCTTTTTCAGCAAGGACGTTATCAAGCGACGCCATGATTTCACCCGCCTTCGCGTGGTGACTCCGATCAAACTCTTCCTGTGCCGTGGAATGACAAAGGGCACAGTCCTTAGGAGTTACGAGAACGGAGACATACTCTCCATGGTGAAGCCATGCGTCATCCTCTCCTTTCTCGGCTTGGTGACACGCGATGCATCCGATGTCGTTCTTCGCATGTTCGGAGAATTCCCATTCCATGACGAGAGCACTATTTTGCTTTTTGTGGCAATCGGCGCATTTGTCCGCCAGGGCTGTCCTAGGAGCGCCGAATGAGGCGGCAACCAGGAGAGTCAATACTGTCGCTGCTTTCGCGATAATTTTTTGCATAGTTCCCTGTCCTGTTAGAAGTTAAGAACTGCCTGCAGGAAGGCCCAATCCATGTTGGTGCGACCTGCTGCGAGGGTCCTTTTTGCGTATTGTCCCCGGATAAAATGTGAGTAGCCGTACCACAACTTAAGCTGCCCTCGGACTGTGGTTTTGAAGTGGATGTCGATTTCAGTCCCTACGTTTCTTCCGGAAGTCGCAGAGGCGTCGGTCGCGATGACCGCTCCTGTTCCGCTTCGCCATGAATCGGCACCTTGCGCGAGACGGAAAGTATGGACTGCGACTTGTCCCCAGGTTGATTTGCACGGTTTCGCCGCGAAGGCAATCTTAAGGGCGTGTACGTTGCTCCATAGCTGCAGATCCGCGAACCCGTGATAGAAATGCCCAAACGGGAACAGTGGGTCGAAGCGTTGGTTCATGCCGTCCGTCGGATTTTTATCACCTGAAGCGTAAGCGTATTCAGCCGAGATCTGCGGTTTGT
>JBFIEP010000189.1:0-5701 GCA_041603335.1 Elusimicrobiota bacterium
CCACGCTCTTCGAGATTGCGCTCGTAACCGCGATCATGGTTTATAAATTCAATTGGGCCTTCGCTGCGGTGATTTTTATTACCATCGCCGGGTATATCGCCCTGACGCTGTTTGTTACTGAATGGCGGCTGAAGTTCCGCCGGGAGATGAATGCGCAGGAAAGCAAAGCGAATTCCAAAGTCGTCGACAGCCTGCTCAATTTTGAGACGGTCAAGTATTTCAACAACGAGGAGCACGAGTACCGGAGATTCGATAGAAACCTCGTAAAGTACGAGTCTGCGGCGGTCCAGAGCCAGTCGAGCCTTTCGCTTTTGAATGTCCTGCAGGGCGCCGTTATCGGCGCGGGGCTGGTGACCATTATGACGATGGCCGGGACGGGTGTGGTCACTGGAAAAATGACGGTCGGGGACTTCGTCATGGTGAACGCGTTTTTGATCCAGCTGTACCTGCCGCTGAACTTTCTCGGCTTTGTCTATCGTGAAATCAAGCAGGGACTCATCGACATGGACAAGATGTTCGAACTGATGGATGTGAATTCCAGCGTTTCAGACGATTCCGACGCCAAGCCGCTGTCGGTTAAAAGCGCCTTGATTGAATTCGACGGTGTATCTTTCAGCTACAACGAAGACCGCGAGATTCTCAAAAATATCAGCTTCCAGGTAAAACCGGGTGAAACCGTCGCCATCGTTGGTCCCAGCGGAGCGGGAAAGTCGACCCTTTCACGCCTCTTGTTCCGGTTCTACGACGTCAACGCGGGCGTGATTAAAATAGACGGCAGCGATATTCGGCAGGTAACTCAGCACTCCCTTCGCGCCGCCATCGGTGTGGTCCCGCAGGATACCGTTCTCTTCAACGATACGATCGGCTACAACATCCACTATGGGAAGCCGGATTCTCCGGAGCGGGATATGCATGAGGCCGCCAAGCACGCCAAGATTGATGAGTTTATTGAGAGCTTGCCTAAGAAATACGACACCGAAGTGGGAGAGCGGGGACTAAAACTTTCAGGCGGGGAGAAGCAGCGTGTCGCGATCGCGCGGACAATCCTCAAAGACCCCAAAATCTTGGTATTCGACGAAGCCACCTCCGCGCTTGACTCGCACACCGAAAAGGAAATTCAAGCCTCCCTGAGGGAGGTGTCGGAAAACCGAACCACCCTTGTGGTCGCCCACCGTCTGTCGACCATCGTGGACGCTGATCAGATCTTGGTCCTCCAGGCAGGCGAGATCGTCGAACGCGGCCGCCACGCGGAGCTTCTGGCCCTCAACGGCGAATACGCCGCCATGTGGACCAAACAGCAGGAAGCCCGCGAATACGAAAGCAAGCTCAAAGCCTGCCAGGTCTAAGGTAGGGTTAGCCGGCGGGGCCGTTATCTTCTAGGCCGGTGTCGCGCAGGGGAAGAGCTGTTCGAAGTATTTGAGGATGTCTTTGGACTCATAGAGCCATTCATCTTTTCCGTCCTTGCGGATGCGCAGGCAGGGAACCTTGTGCTTGCCCCCAAGTTCGGTGAGATCGCGTTTGTGGTCCGGGTCGTTCTTGGCGTCCAGATAGTGGATCTTTAGGTCCAGGCGGCGCAGGCCGCGGCGAACCTTGATGCAAAACGGGCAAGCCTCGAATTGATAGATCACCATGGTGTCGAGTTCTTTCTGAATTCGCACGGATTCTTCTGCGCTGCGGACGCAGGCTTTCTTCACCGGTATAACGGCGTCGAGGAACAGGATGCTCTTTCCCACGATAATTCGAATCAAGCGCATCATGACTATTCTGCGGCAGCTGAAGGTTGTGCCGCAGCGCCCTTCTTCAGTGGCGCAGCGATACGCTCATTGAGCAGGTCGATGTTATCGAAAATCAGCGCCGTCTCGTCCTGGTTGGATTCAAGACTCGTGAGTTGTCCTTCAACTGTCGGCGTCTTCACCATCGCAATCGTATCCCACGGGCAGTCTTTGACGCAGAGCATGCAGCCGATGCAGAGGTCGTAATTGACGTAGACTCCTCGGGTCTGAATGCTGTCTCCCATAGGTTCGATGCAGGTCGGGACGGGGCAGGCGGAGATGCAGACTTCGCATCCCGTGCAGGCCGTTAAATCGATTCGGGCTTTAATTTTCGCTTTCGATGCACCTTTGACGAGTGCTTCGCGGCGTTTCGGGTTGAGGGGGGCGGCCATTAGAGCTCTCCTAGCATTGCCTCGGCGTGGCCTTTGGCCGAAACACCGTATTCTACGTAGGCGAGTTTTCCTTTTGGATCGATCACGAAGGTTGATCGAACAACGCCCATAAATTCACGTCCCATAAATTTCTTATTGCGCCAGACGCCGTAGGCGTGGCAAATCTGTTTCTCCTCATCCACGAGGAGCGGAAAGTTCAGATCGAACTTTTCGGAAAATTTGTTGTGCGATTTGGCCGGATCCGGGCTTACCCCGAGGACAACGACGCCTTTGCGTTTGTATTTTGCCGAGAGATCACGGAAGTCGCAGGCTTGAATCGTACACCCGGGTGTATTATCCTTCGGGTAGAAATAAAGAAGGACGGTTTTGCCTTTTAGATCGGAGAGTTTGTGACGCTTTCCGGAGCCGTCAAGGGCATCGAAGGCAGGGGCTTTGTCGCCGATCTTGAGTTCCGCGGTTGTCTTTGTAGGCATACAAAAAGTATAACAAAGGCGTTCAAAAGCTGTCAATTTTGGTTTAAAAACAAGGTTTTTTATGGAACGTCGTGAATATTTAGAACGTGTGATTATGGGGCTGGAGATGTCCATTCCGGACTTTGAGAGCCGCCTGAAGTATTATAAGGACGGCGATGTCGAGAAGAAATACGCGGAAAAATTTGTGGCTTCGATGCAGGATAACTTAGCGAAATATAAGATGGAGCTGGAAAACCTGCCCGCTGAGGAAGAAAGCGATGCCTGATGAACGTCGCGTCGCGGTTTCGGGAGCGAGCGGCCTTGTTGGGCGCGCTGTTCGTAAGGATTTAGAGGCGTCCGAGTATCATGTTGTCCCTCTGATCCGCGATACGCGCCGGTCGGGAACCGGTGCTGCGGTATTGTGGAATCCGGAGCGTGGTATTTTTGAGCCCTCCCGCCTTGAGGGAGTTAAGGCGGTGGTGCATTTAGCCGGTGAAAATATCGCGACGGGGCGTTGGACCCAGAGCAAAAAGGCGTTGATCCGGGAGAGCCGCGTCGCCGGCACGAAAGCCTTGTGCGCCTCGTTGGCCGGGCTCAAGAGAAAACCCGAGGTCCTGGTGTGTGCCTCCGCAGTCGGTATTTATGGACATGGAAGCGCATCCTTTGACGAAACATCGCCCGCAGGAAACGATTTTCTCGCCGCGGTTTGTCGGGAGTGGGAAGAGGCATGTATTGAAGCCGCCGCTGCAGGGATTCGTGTGGTGAACCTGAGAATCGGCGTCGTGATAAGCCCCGAGGGCGGCGCGCTTGGAAAAATGCTTCGTCCATTTAAGATGGGTCTCGGCGGCCCTATCGGCGATGGGACGCAATGGATGAGTTGGATTCATATCGATGATGTCGCGGGTGCCGTCCGCCATTGCATTGAAGATGATGCATTCCGCGGGCCCGTGAACGCCACGGCGCCTATGCCGGTTACCAATCGCGAATTTGCCAAGACGCTTGGGCGTGTGCTGCACCGTCCCGCTGTGGTGCCGCTGCCGGCCTTTATGGTTCGGATGATGTTTGGTGAGATGGGCGATTCGATTCTCATCGGCGGACAAAAAGTTCTTCCTGCCCGTCTTGAAGCCGAAGGGTATCCCTTCGAGCACCGGGATCTCGAAGGCGCACTTAAATCCTTCAATCTTTAAATATGCAGGCCCACTCGGATTTGTGGCGGCTTTGGGTTTTTTTCGGGATGCTCGGGTTGATGCTCCTGATGGAATCTGTGATTCCTGCTCGTCCTTGGCACGATTCCCGCTGGAAGCGCTTAGGGTTTCACGGTGTTATTACGGTCTTGAATCAGATTCTGATGAGGCTGATTTTTGTGCCGCCGCTGCTGCTTCTTGCTTCAACGGTTCATGAACGGGGATGGGGCCTTGGTCCGGCCCTTGGGGTGAAGGGTTGGGTCGATGTCGCTGCGACCCTCGTCCTATTTGATTTTTTCGATTATTGGATGCATCGATGGCACCACCGCGTGCCGTTGTTGTGGCGCGTGCACCGAACGCATCATTACGATACCCATGTCGATGTCAGCACGACGCTGCGTTTCCATATTCTTGAATTCGCCTCGTCGACGGTGTTTAAGGCTTCCTGGATTTTAATTTGGGGCCCGTCGTTATTTGCGTTCGCGGTGTTTGAGGCGGCGATTACATTTTATGCCATGTTCCATCACAGCAACATCCGCCTGGGTTCCTTGGAGCGATTCGTTCGCTGGGTTCATATGACCCCGCATCTGCATGCCGGCCATCACACTGCTACTTTGCGCACGCGCGATAATAATTACTCCACGATCTTCTTGTGGTGGGACCGTCTCTTTGGAACCCTTGTCGAGCCGAATGACGAAGAGCTCAAGACGTTGGGCCTCCCGGAAGGGCGTCATAGCGATTTATCGTTAAAGTGGTTTTGGGCGTCTCCTGTACGGATGGGGCCCTAAAAAAAAAAGAAAGGCCCCGGCCGAAGCCGGGACCTTCTTTTCCCTGTTGTCCGACTAGCGTTAGTGCGTAACGCTGTTTCCCTTTCCCCGGTTAATCCAGCGGCTTGAGCTGATCTTGCTGTTCGCGCGCCGGAATGACCACGATTCGAGGTAATGCTTCCCCCGTTTCGAAGTGTTGAATAGAGATTCGACTGATTTCGCCGCGGTGAGTTTAAGCGGCGAGCCTGTTGTGTAGCGAACCACAATCGGGTCGCGTCTCCACATGCTTCCATCGTCCCAGCGGACAACGGCGGCAATTTCGAGTGTCTCGCCGGCGTATTCGTCTCCCCATTTGTCGGTGACAACGAACTTCATCCCCGATCCTGTCGACTGAATTCCGAGAGAGACGCCGCTTGCATCCGGTGCGGTGAGGACCTTTGCTCCCGCTGTTAGATGCGCGGTCACAAGCGTCGGGTCATTTGCGTCACTCGTGAAAGTGCCCGAGTAGCGGTACGCGCCGCTCTGGCTGTCGATTGAGAGCTGGGACCCGGTGAGTGAAAATACGAAACGCTCAGATTCCCAAGGGTGCAGGGGTTTCTGTGCGGTGTTATTGAATACGACCGTCAAGTCGCGTGAGCGGCTTCCAGACACCGGTGTTTCATCCGGCACCCAGTAGTAAGCCTTATCCGCTGCGCTGTAGTAGAAGTCGTAATTCTTCTTGACCCTTCGGCTGTTGAGTGTCAGGGTGTAGCGGGTGCCCGGATTTTTCCCCGAGCGGTCCAGCGTGCCCTGGCTCGTTTTATAGTAGGTCTTTCCGTTCCAGTAGCCGATATACTTCATGCCGTAGGTTGAGTAGGCGCGGTCCGCACCTTCCAGCCGCGGATCGTTGCTCGGAAGCGGTCCTCCCGGGTAGGTCGGGCGCGGATGGCGGACCGTGTTGCCCGGAAGCGGTTTTCCGCCGCCCTGTCCCGGAAGGGGTTTCCCGCCGCCTGCTCCTGGGAGCGGTTTTCCTGTTTTAGGCTTTTGGGTTCCCGGTAACGGTTTCCCCGTTTCCTTTCTCTGCCCCGGCAGCGGCTTTCCCTGATCCTGCCGCTGTCCCGGAAGAGGTTTTCCTCCGGCAAGAACAACGGATGC
>JBFIEP010000190.1:0-5695 GCA_041603335.1 Elusimicrobiota bacterium
AATATCCTTGAAAATGTTGTCTGCGATCTTATTGGCTTCTTGGTCCGAAAATATCTTTGGAGGAGGTTTCTTCTTCTGTTTTTGGACTTTTTTATCTTCTGGGGGCGGCTTTTTGTTCGAGTCAACAGCCGTCTGCCCGAGGGCAGGGAGTAGAAAAACGGCGAGTGTAAGTAGCAGAATTCGGCGCATAAGGGTCTATCCTCGTTCCTCAAAAGTGTAGAGAGAATCCCTTGACACTGCAAGGGTCCCCTCCTAAACTCAGATAATACGGACCCATTTATGAGTGGAAATAGCGCCTTTTTTACTTACGCCGCGGCCCTCTTGCTGCTGGTTTCCCCCGAGGGGCATGCGGATGATGTTTCCCAACCCTCAGAACTTCACGCGTCGCCGGGAGACGCTGAGAAGGAAAAGGAACTGAACCGCCGCCTGACTGCGGGCCACTCCCAGATCGTGAATAAAATGGTGGTTTCGCAGGGAGAAAAATCCCCGTTTCACGGCCTCGTGGACCCGAATCAATTGGAAGGACTTTTGAATCAATATCATGTGGATCACGGAGGGGTTGATTCTCCAAGGACACAGCAGTTGGTGTCTAATTTTTTAAAGGGTATTAAGGACAAGGCTGATTCGAGCGATAGCGCGGATTTTAACGCCGTTGCGATCCAGAACCATTTAAACCTTATCCTGGGTGTCTCAATCCGGCTGCGCGGATGTCACGAGGGTTCCGGAGGGTGCGGGCAGCAGGAGTCTCCTGCCGTGGGGGAGCCGGAAAAGGTTGTCACGCCGGAAGTTGAGCAGCAGCAGCAGGTTAAGGAAGCGGAGGTTGTTGAGCAGCGTCTTGTGGTTAAGGAGTATATCGCTCAAACAATGGAGGAGATTGCTCCGGAAAGTCCGGCAGGCCCGCAGGGGCTGGCGGAAGTCAATCAGGAGCGCAGCAATCACGCTGCGGCAGTGGAATATTTTAAAACGGCGATCGAGCGCGGCGGCGAAACTTCGTTGGTCCGCTCGCATAAGGGCCGGTCCCATTATGAGATCGGGGATTATAAAAATGCCTTTGCCGATGCGCGAAGGGCCCTGCAATTGGACCGTCGTAACCGCGAAGCCTTCGCCGTTTATAAGCTGACGAAAGGCCGTTTGAGTCCGAGTGATATGGATTTAAAGCCGATGTCTCAGAAGATGGAGAAGGCCATGGAGCGGGAGCAAAATTCCGCTATGGAGGTTGCTTCCAAAGCGCCTCCCCGGGATATGATGTCGCCTGAGGCCTATAAGGCCAACGTAAAGGCAAAGGCTCTTACGTCGCAGGCGGTCACCAAGGTTCGGGTCGATGACCGCGACGGCGCCAAGCGGTTGCTGTTAAAGGCGATCAAGACCTACCCTAAATACGCCGCCGCCTATGCAAACCTGGCCTCTCTCCTCGTTCAGCAGGGGCAGTACCATGAAGCTTCAGTGCTGCTCGAAACCGGCCTGGTGGCGCGGCCGAATGCCGCCGCTCTGTGGACGGCGCGGGCGTTTGTGAATAATAAGCAGGGCAAGTTCGAGGAAGGGCTGCGGGACGCGTCGAATTCGATCCGATACGATGCCAATAACGGTTACGGTTGGTTTCAGCGCGCATACTCGAAGGCGGGTCTTGGGGATCGGGAAGCCTCTTTATTGGATCTTGAGGAGGCCGCAAGGCGGGACCGCCAGTTCCGCCCAAAATTGAAACAGGCGCGGGAGATGCTGCCGGAGGCTGACCCGCTGCTCCTCTATGACGCGATGATGGCGGAAAATCGCGCCCCGCCCAAGGCTCCCGAAGCACCGCGCCCGCCGTGGGTTTATCTTGTGTTCGGTCTTATCGCCGCCGGGTTGGCCGCGGTCGGGCTGAAGCTTGAGCCTGTTCGCGATCGAATCAACACGACGTTTCGCCGGAAAAGGAAAGCATCAAAAGACTCCGAGCAGGGTTTTTGGAAAGGGTACCGTATCCAACGCGAGATCGCCGCAGGGGGCATGGGTGTTGTCTACGAGGCGATCGATACGAGATTGGATCGCCGTGTCGCGATTAAATGCATGCGCGATGAGATTAAACGGGATGTGCGCGAGCGTGAGCGTTTTCTTTCCGAGGCAAGGCTTGTCGCCAAGCTTGAGCATCCGAATATCGTTGCGATTAAGGGAATCGAAGAAGACGGCGGAGATGTTTATCTTGTGTTCGAGTATGTCGAAGGGCGAACCTTATATGAGGCGCTTTCCGATAAGGGAACCATTTCGCTTTCAGAAGCGCGGGATTTATTCAAAGAAGTTTGTACCGCATTGGAATTTGCCCATTCGAAGAAAGTGGTTCATCGTGATTTGAAGCCCGCTAATATCATGATCACGGTGAATGGGGAAGTAAAGGTCATGGATTTTGGAATCGCCCGCCAGGCGGCGGACGCGCTTGAAAAGTTGGCGTTGACCAATACCGTGATTGGGACGCCTCCATATATGTCTCCCGAGCAGGAGGACGGTATGGTAGGGAAGGCGGGTGATGTGTTCGCGCTCGGGGTCTGTTTGTACGAGGCCTTGTCCGGTGAGCAGCCGTTTGTGGGAACGCCCGCGGCTCAGTTGATTAAGAAGCAAAAGGGAGAATTTGAACCGTTGACCGCGGTTGTAGACGGCCTGCCTCCGGCAATCGATTCCCTTCTTACCTCGACCCTGCATCCGGATCCCTTAAAGCGGCTTGGTTCCGCCCGGGAATTCTACGAGCGGCTTGCAGAGATTGCCGAGGGAGCTTCTACTCCTCCTCCTCCAGCGGCTCGATCTTAAACCGGTCCTTCCCTTCCTTTGTCAGGACTTCAACGCGCTTTTTTACATCTTTGAGCTTTCCCGTCAATTCCTTGGCCAATCCGACACCGTTTTCAAAGAGTTCGAGGCTGGCCTCAAGCCCCTTTTCTCCGGATTCGAGATCTTCAACAATGGTCTCAAGACGCTCGAGGGCTTTTTCGAAGGCTTCTGGTTTTTTCTTAGCTTTTGCTGTCATCATTCCACCCGGACGGGGACTTCCCCATCCTGCAGTTTTATTGTGAGTTCATCGAATGTGGAAACGTCGTTCTTGGAACGGACCACTTTCTTCGTCCCCCGTTTAAAAGCGATCGCATAGCCGCGTGTGAGGACGCGCAGCGGACTTAGGGCGTCGAGTGTTTCCATGCGGCGGCCGAGCCGGGACTCGGCCCTCTCGATTGCGAGCCGGATCGCGGGAAGAAGACGGGAGAATGCGTCATCCAGGCGCTGCGCCTTAGCTTCAAAGAGCCGCATGGGGTCGCGCAGATAGGGGGAGCGCAGAAGACCCCGCAGGCGGCCTTCGAGCAGATCTACAGCGTTAATCAGCGCCGGCCCGAGTCTCCGGTGAAGGTCTTCAAGCCGGTCAAGGACCGCTTCCCGGTCCTGCACGACAATTTCGGCGGCGGCAGACGGTGTGGGCGCGCGAACATCGGAAACGAAATCGGCGATCGTGAAATCGGTTTCATGGCCGACGCAGGAAACGATGGGGATCTTCGATTCTGCGATGGCCCGGGCAACCGCTTCTTCATTGAAGGCCCACAAATCTTCCAGCGATCCGCCGCCGCGGCCGACGAGAAGAACGTCGGTGTCCGGAAAATATTTATTGGCATCCTTGATCGCTTCGGCGATCTTGGGGGCAGCTTCATCCCCTTGAACCGGGACGGGAAAAATCCGGATGTGAAGTCCTTCGAAGCGCCGGCTTAAAACGCTTAGCATGTCGCGGAGAGCGGCCCCTTGGCGGGAAGTAACGAGCCCTACGCGTTCGGGAAATGCGGGGAGGGATTGTTTCCGTTCCTCATCGAAGAGACCCTCTTCGGCGAGTTTCTTTTTGAGTTGTTCAAAGGCCAGTTGAAGCGAACCCGCCTTCTTCGGCTTCATCTGTGAGACGATGAATTGGTATTGGCCCCGCTTCATGTACGTTGAAACGCGTCCGTAGGCCATGACTTCGAGGCCGTGCTCCAATTTAAACTGTATGCCCGACGCCGCACCTTTAAAAAGAACCGCGCTGATCTGTGCTTCGGAATCTTTGAGCGTCAGGTAGGTATGTCCGGAGGGGAAGGTGCGGGGGTCGGAGATTTCCCCTTCAACCCAAACGCCGGGGAAAACGGATTCAAGCGTGTCGTGAATCCGACGGCTTAATTCTGCGATTGAAAGCGTAACGGGAGCTGCGACAGTCATTTATTTTTTACGGAGTTCTTCGAGACGCGTTTTAATGCGGGCCTCATCGCCCTGTCCGTCGGGTTCGTAGAAGCGAACGGGGCGGGGCATGTATTCCTGCCGCACCCAGTGACCGGGAAAATCGTGCGCGTATTTGTAGTCCTTTCCATGCCCCCGGGTTTTCGAATCCATGTTGGCGTCCCGTAGGTGCAGGGGGACTTCGCGGCGCGGCCCGGACTGTGCTTCGGCAAGGGCCTTGTCGACGGCCAGGTAGGCGGCGTTGGACTTTGCCGCTGCGGAGACAAAGGTGACCGCCTGCGCGAGAGGTATGCGCGCCTCGGGCATGCCGAGTTTTTCAACGGCATCAAAGGCGGCATTGGCAACGAGCATCGCGCGAAAGTCCGCGTTTCCGACATCTTCGGAGGCGCAGATGAGAATCCTTCGGGCGATGAATCGAGGGTCTTCACCGGCGGCGAGCATTTTCGCCATCCAATAGAGGGCCGCGTCGGGATCTGAGCCCCGCATCGATTTAATGAAGGCCGAAATGTGATCGTAGTGGTCATCGCCTTTTTTGTCGTAGCGAATGGCGCGCGTTTGAATCGATTCCTCGGCCACCGAGAGGGTGATTTCACGCTTCCCGCTCATGGAGACCGGTGTTGATAATGCGGCGAGCTCCAGTGCGCCCAGGAGGCGGCGCGCATCGCCGTTTGACATTGCGATCATATGGGCGCGGGCATCATTGTCCAGGGCGATTTGTTTTTCGCCGAGGCCTCTCTCGCGGTCTTTCAGGGCGCGGTCCAGGATGCTATTGAGATCTTCATCGCTGAGCGGCTCGAATTCAAATGCGGTCGAGCGGGAGAGCAATGCGGCATTAACATAGAAGGATGGATTTTCCGTCGTCATACCGATGAGGATGACATCACCCCGTTCAACGGCGGGCAATAAGACGTCTTGCTGCGTCTTATTGAAATGATGAATTTCATCAACGAGGAGCAGGGTTTTCCGTTTATTGTGGGAGAGCCGGAATTTAGCCTGTTCCAGGGCTTTTTTTAAGTCGGCGACACCGGCGGTGACAGCGTTGAGCGCGACGATGTCGGCATCGGCTCTGCTTGCGATAAACCGTGCCAGGCCGGTTTTTCCGGTTCCGGGAGGTCCGAAGAAAATCGCAGAACCCATGGTGCCGGTTTCTGCGAGGCGGCGCAGCATTTTGCCTTCTCCGAGTAGTTTTTTTTGCCCCGCAAATTCGTCGATCGCTGCCGGCGCCATGCGCGCCGCCAGAGGGCGTTCTGCGAGGGGGATTTCAGCGCTGAAGAGTTCGCTCACTCTTCAACCCCAACGGCTTTTTCGAGTTTTACGATCATCCCATCAACGCGTTTGTCATCGGCGGGCGTCAGGCTCTCGAGTTGATTTTGGGTGCGTTGGAGTTCGGCCGCGATTTCCAGGGCGGCCCGGATTGCGAGCTTGGAAGAGTCGGCGATATTGGTCTCTTGGGCGATTTGTCTCATGCGCTCATCGACCTTGCTGGCGC
>JBFIEP010000191.1:0-5691 GCA_041603335.1 Elusimicrobiota bacterium
CCCAAAGCCCCCCACGGGGGCGCGGGAGCCGGGGGGAGCTGCTTCCGTTCCTCATTTCCTCAGTCCCTCCAACATCTCAAAAAACTTCGGGAAACTAATCCTCACACAATCCCCGTCAGACAATGTCGTCTCACCCTCCGCGACCAATGCCGCTACCGATGCCGCCATCGCCAAACGGTGATCCCCAAGCGTCTCGATAGAAGCCCCTTTTAACCCCCCGCCTCCGGCAATCACAAGGGCATCCCCCTCAATGGATACCGCTGCCCCGAAGGCGGCGAGCATCGCACGCGTCCCCTCGAGACGGTCGCTTTCCTTCACCCTAAGCTCACCCAGCCCTTCCAGACGGGATTGCCCCTGAGCACACGCCGCAAGGACCGCTAAGAGAGGGACTTCATCAACCAATTTAGGAATCCGCTTTGCATCAACGCAGATGCCTTTTAAAGAAGACGCCTGTACGCGGATATCCCCCACCGGTTCACGCCCATTTACCCCGCCGTGGACAGGGTCCACCGCACCGCCCATCTCACGAAGGACTTCATAAAAACCCAGCCGCGACGGATTAAACAACACCCGCTGCAGAGACACATCCGATCCCGGAACAAGCACCGCCGCCGCGGCAAAAAATGCGGCAGACGACGGATCGCCTGGGATTGTTACCTTCTTGCCCGAACGCAGCGGCCCCGGAGCGACGCGGGCGGCCCGTGATCCGCCGCCGACTTTATTGTTGCTCCCCAAAAACGAAAGCATGCGCTCGGTATGATCGCGTGTTCCATAGGAGTCCTCAACCGTGGTTTCTCCTTCGGCAAAAAGTCCGGCTAATAATAAAGCCGATTTCACCTGGGCGCTCGGAACAGTGAGACGGTGTGCAAAACTTGAAAGCGGGCTATGCCCTTTAATCCTGACGGGAGGACGTCCTTCGTTTAATTCGATGCGCGCGCCCATTTTTGAGAGCGGTTCCGAAACCCGGCCCATCGGACGCTTCGATAAGGACTCGTCTCCGATTAAAACACTGTTGAATTTTTGCCCCGCCAGAACCCCCATTAACAGACGCATCGTTGTTCCCGAGTTTCCGCAATCCAGATCCGCTGCAGGGGCACTTAATCCCCCAAGACCCTTACCGACAACACCGAGCGTCCCACCGGGGCGCTCCTCAAATGAAATGCCCAATGCTTCGAGACAGGACCGCGTGGAGGCTACATCGGCGCCGTCGGAAAGATTGTCAACAAGAAGCGTCCCCTCAGCGAGAGCACCCAGAATCAGGGCGCGATGTGAAATCGACTTATCACCCGGAATTAGGAGGCTGCCGTGAAGCGGCCCCGAGGCTGCTTGAATCTTCATACCTTGTATTCCAACACCTCCCCCATACGCCGCAGCTGTCCTACGAGGTGTTCGAATTTATCAGGCGACATTGCCTGGGGACCGTCGCACAACGCTTCTTCCGGACGGTCGTGCACTTCTATCATCACGCCATTGGCGCCTACGGCGGCGGCGGCACGGGCGAGGGGCGCGACCTTGTCGCGCAATCCCGTTCCATGACTCGGGTCGACAATCACAGGCAGGTGGGATAATTTCTGGACAACCGGCACCGCATTTAGATCAAGCGTATTACGGGTATGGCTCGAGAAAGTCCGGATCCCGCGCTCACATAAGATGACAGCCTTGTTTCCTTCCGACATGATGTATTCGGCAGACATGAGCCACTCATCGATTGTCGCGGATAATCCGCGCTTGAGCATGACCGGCTTATCCAATTTACCGGCTTCCTTAAGAAGTGCAAAATTCTGCATATTGCGGGCGCCGATCTGAATCACGTCGGCGTATTTGTACACAAGATTCAACGAGACCGGGTCGAGCGCTTCGGTAATAATCGGAAGTCCGGTTTCTTCACGCGCCGTCGCTAGAATTTTCAACCCATCCTCACCGAGCCCTTGAAAGGCGTAAGGCGATGTTCGCGGTTTAAACGCCCCGCCCCGCAGCAGATGCGCGCCCCGCTCCTTCACCAATTTCGCAATACGCACGGTCTGCTCCTCACTCTCCACCGCACAGGGTCCCGCCATGATAACGAAGAAATCTCCGCCTATTTTCACATCGCTTCCGCCTATCGCAATACGGGTATCACCGCTGGAAAAATCCCGTCCGGCAAGCTTATACGGCTTGGTGACCACAATCGCCTGCTTAACACCCGCGATTTGCTCGAAGATCCGGGGATCGAGCGGCCGCGAGTTTCCCGTAATCCCCACGGCGGTGCTATTGGCTCCCGGCAGCACATGGGGTTTAAAGCCTAATTCCTCGATCTTAGCGACAACGCGCGCAAGCTGTTCCTTATTATGATCGGCGTCCATCAAAATCAGCATTTTAGTTCTCCTTCCGTTTCAGCGCTGCAGCAAGATCCTTGGCAACACCCTTCAAACGTTTCCCATTCTCTTCGGGATCCGCTCCATCCAACAATTTCACAAGCGCACTTCCCACAACAACACCATCGGCAAGAGCGGCAACTTCCGCAGCCTGCTCCGGTGTAGAAATACCGAACCCGACGGCAATCGGCTTGGTTATTTTTCGCCTTGCCCGGGTCACATCCTCGGCCAGGGACTCCGCTAAAGCCGTCCGCGTTCCCGTCACGCCCAAGCGCGAGACGTAATAGACAAATCCAGTAGACGCTTCTCCGACTTGAACCAGCCGTTCGTCGGTGGTCGTGGGGGAGGCGAGAAATACGGTTTCAAGTCCTGCCGCCGACATCGACGCGCGATACGCCCCGGCCTCCTCGGGCGGGAGATCGACGATAAGCACCGCATCGACGCCTGCCCGCGCGGCACCTCCCGCGAACTTATCGACGCCCATGCGGTGGATGGGATTAAAGTAGGAGAACAAAACAATCGGGGTTTCACACCCCTTGCCTCGCATGCGCGCAACGCAATCTAAAATTCCCCTCAGCGTTGTTCCGGCCTTTAGCGCGCGCTCGGAGGAACGCTGATTCACGGGACCGTCGGCGATCGGGTCCGAGAACGGAACTCCCAATTCCACAATGTCGGCCCCGGCTTCGGTCAGCGCGTCCAAGTACCGCTCCGTCCATTCCAGGCCCGGATCTCCGGCGGTCAAATACGGAACAAACGCCGCGCGGTTTTCTGTAAGCGCCTTCGCAAAAGCCCCGGCGATACGGTGCTTAGACATCGGCGCCTCCCTTGAGGGCGCGGACGGTTTCCACGTCTTTATCCCCGCGCCCTGAAAGGTTCACTAAAATTATTTTATCGGACGGCATCTCACGCGCCCGCTTCACCGCATAGGCAACGGCATGCGAACTCTCAAGTGCGGGCATGATTCCTTCCATTTGAGAAAGCAAGTCAAACGCTTCGAGCGCTTCTTCATCTGTCGCTGATTCATACGTCGCACGTTTCGCATCATGCAGCGCTGCGTGCTCCGGGCCCACCGCCGCATAATCCAGACCGGCGGAAACACTATGGGTTTCAGTCACCTGCCCGTGTTCATCTTGGAGCAGATAGGTGTAGGTCCCATGCAAAACGCCGGGGACGCCTCCAGAGAAGCGTGCCGCATGCCGCCCCGTTGCGATGCCTTCTCCGGCCGCTTCCACACCGACGAGCTCGACGGATTCATCAAGGACAAACGCCGAAAACAATCCGATCGCATTAGACCCTCCGCCGACACAGGCAACGGCAAGATCGGGAAGACGTCCGGCCTCGGCGACAATCTGCACATGCGCTTCTTTGCCGATCACGCTTTGAAAATCCCGCACGATGGTAGGAAAGGGATGCGGTCCAAGCACCGATCCGAGAATGTAATGGGTATCCTTCACGTTCGCGACCCAATCGCGCATCGCCTCATTCACCGAATCCTTAAGCGTGCGGCTCCCCGAGGAAACCGCAATCACCTCAGCACCCAGCAACCGCATGCGAAACACATTAAGGGCCTGGCGCTCCATATCGACCTCACCCATATACACGCGGCACTTAAGTCCCATCGCCGCGGCGGCCGTTGCCGTGGCGACTCCATGCTGCCCGGCTCCGGTCTCGGCGATCACACGCGGTTTTCCCATACGCTTGGCGATCAACGCCTGCCCGATCGTGTTATTAATCTTATGCGCTCCGGTATGCGCCAAGTCTTCGCGCTTTAGAAAAATCCGCGCGCCGCCGAGAGACTCCGACAATCGCCTGGCATAGGTGATGGGGGTAGGACGCCCCACGAACTGGTCCAACCAACGCGCGAATTCATCATGAAAGGCGGGATCGTTTTGAAGTTCTTTATAAACTCTCTCGAGTTCCGCGAGCGGCTCCATAAGGGTCTCGGGCGCATAACACCCTCCGAATTCCCCGAATCGTCCGGGCTTGGATTCCGTCATGCCGCCTCCCCTCGCTCAACCGCCTTAAAAAAATCACGGATCTTGGTTTTATCTTTTACACCGGGCGCACGTTCAACGCCGCTGGAGACATCCACTCCCCACGGCCGAACTTCGCGGATGGCATCATCGACATTCCCGGCGTGAAGCCCTCCCGCCAGCAGGACCTGCTCCCGCTGCGATGCCAGGCGGGCCGCCAATTCCCAATCCACCAGCGTCGTCGATCCCCGGGGCCGATCAACCAACAAAAACGAGGCCTCACTATTAAGTGCGAACTTCAGCTTCTCGGCACCCGATAAGAAAATAGTTTTAATACTGCGCTCCCTGCCGAGTGTTTGCATATAAAGATTGGTTTCCGTGCCGTGAAACTGAAGAAGATCAAAACCAACGGCTTCGTCGATCCGTTTCACTTGGGTGCGTTCGGCATCCAGGAAAACCCCGACCTTAAGAACTCCCTTAGGAATAACCGAAACGATCCGACCCGCCTGCTCCGGAGTTAGATTCCGAGGAGACTCCGGGACAAAAATCATCCCTACCGCCCATGCCCCGCAATCAGCCGCCACGACCGCATCGTCGGGCCGGGTCACACCGCAAATCTTTACCTTCGTCTTCATCCGAGCAGCACCTTCAACGCTTCGCCCGGACGGCCGCTCTTGATTAAATGCGATCCGATCAAAAACGCGTCAAACCCCGCCTCCTTCATGTTCTCTAAATCCGCCCGGCTTGCAAGGCCGCTTTCACACACCAGCACTTCGGCACGCCCCTCGGCTTTTTCCGCCAAGCGGCGGCCGACGCGCAGATTAACGTGAAGGGTTTTTAAATTCCGGTTATTGATCCCGACAATGCGTGCCCCCGCGTCAAGCGCGGCGGAAAGTTCATCATCGGTATGCACTTCAACCAACGCGTGAAGCCGAAGCGCTCGACAGACATCAAGCATGCGCGCGGTCAGTTCAGGCCCAAGCAGGGCAACAATCAACAAAGCCATATCCGCGCCGGCGACCCGTGCCTGCAGCAGCTGATAGGGCTCTACAATAAAATCCTTCATCAGCACCGGAAGCTCTACCGCTCCCCGGGCCAATTTAAGATCCTTCATCGACCCGCCGAAAAACTCCGGTTCGGTCAGCACCGACAGACCGGCGGCGCCGGCAATTTCATATTCGCGCGCGACTTCCGCGGGATCCAGATTTTCAGCCAACGGTCCTTCCGACGGAGACTGCCGTTTAAATTCCGCGATAACACGAAGACCCTTTCCCTTCAAAGCGCCCTCGGCATCCCGGACCGGTGCAGCGGAAACCGCCTTGGAACGCAATGCCCCCTCGGGCACGTTCTCCCGCATCAGCGCG
>JBFIEP010000192.1:0-5684 GCA_041603335.1 Elusimicrobiota bacterium
CCGGAATGGGAAGAAGCTGCGTTTCACTAAGAACCTGGGTCACAGCGGATTTAAATTCGGTGTAGAGAACAGTTACTTTGTCGATCTCACCTTTCTCATACCCTGCCAACACAGGCTCGGCCAGCAACTCGGCATGCTTAAAACCGACTTTCGGAAAAATATTAACAAGTTCCACGAGACGGTCCATCTCGACGTCCCGCAACCGATTGAGCAAATCCCGTCCTTTCCGCCCAACGACAGCGACCAAGAGCTTTTTACCCTGCCGCTCCTGAATCCAGGAAATCGCACGACGGAGAATATTCGCGTTAAAGGAACCGCACAATCCTTTGTCGGCGGTAATGAGAATCAAACATTCCTTCGCATCCCCCCGCTGTTCGAAATAGGGGTGGACCGCGACCTTGCGTCCGGCATCTAAATCAGAAAGCACTTCAAGCTTAACCAAATCGCCAACGACCTTATTCATTTCTACGGCAAAAGGGCGTGAGTTGAGAATTGCCAACTGCGCCTTGCGCATACGGGCCGCAGCGACCATCTTCATTGCCTTTGTAATCTGCTGCGTTGCCTTAACCGACTTAATTTTCGATCGAATTTCTTTAACTGAAGCCATCGTGATCCTCTATTGCGCGCCGACCGGCTCGGCCTTTCCTTCAAAATAGTCCCGGATACCGTCTGCCGATGAAAATTTAGCTGTAAACCCAATTGCTTCCGCTGCGGCCGTCGGATCTCCCTGGGTCTCGTTCTGATAAAACGAATACGGGTTTTCTATGTAATCGGGCTTAAGGCTTGTTCCTAAAACTTTGTTAAGTTCGTCGACAATCGTATTAAAGTCCGTCGTTCTCCCCGTGCACACGTTGTAGACGCCCGAAGACTCCGCTTCCACGGCAGCGAGATTCGCCGAGACGACGTCTTTCACGTAAATGTGGTCGCGGAATTGCTCACCCTCTTTAAAAATTCTGGGGCGCTGACCCGCCTTCATCTGATCATAAAGCTGAATAATCATACTTGCAGACTTTCCCTTAAACCGCTCCCCGGGACCGTAAACATTGAAATACCGCAACCCCACAAGCGCGAGACCCGGCTCTTCGCGATGAAACTGCCGAGCCGTTGCTTCCATCACCTTCTTGGAAAATCCATATACATTCATGGGTTCGGTCGCATCGGTTTCCCTCATCGGAATCCTACCGGCACCATACGTCCCCGCCGAAGAGGCATAAACAATCCTCTTTACGCCGGTCTCAACGGCGAATGTGAGGACGTTGCGGAAGGCCTCGACATTCACTTCCATCATGCGCTTCTGGTCTGTAACGGTCGTATCGGTAATCGCGGCTTGATGGAAAATAGCATCTACCGCGCCGACCTTTCCGACCCACGACTTCGCGTCGACAAGATCTGCCGCGATAACATCACCGTCAAAATCCAGCAGATTTTCGAAATGACCCGAGGAAAAATCATCAACAACAACAACACCGACACCCCGCTTGCGCAGCTCCATCGTTAGATTCGAGCCGATAAAACCGGCTCCACCGGTAACGAGAACGCGATCGAGTTTTTGCTTCACTTGCCGCCCCGCGTTAACACCCGCGCCCGAAAATCATCAGGCGTCACTCCCGGAGCCAAGGCAAGCTCACTTACCTTGGCAATAAGTCCTTTAGGCACTTTCTTCATGCCGGGAGGAAGTTCGTCTTTACCTTCATTCAACCCGACAACCAACAACAACACCTGCTTCTCCCAACGTGTAATCGCACCCGCAATTTTAAACCGCTTATTTCCAAACTTCACAAATCGCTTCAGCGCTTTGTGATCAGCCAAGAGCAAATTCGCAAAAGCGAGTATGGTGTCCTCGGGTGCAACAAATGATAATACACCCGCGAGATGCTGCTTCCCGATCCCGGCCAAGGCTTCAATTGTAGTCAGATTTAAAACAACCCCCTGCCTCATCCCTTTCGGCGAAATACTCGTCGCCTCCTGAGCGAAAACAAGGGTCGCGCTTACAGCAAGCATCGCCGTAAGGAGACAGGAAAGGAAGGCCCGCCCGAAGAAGATCATGCTCCTGCTTTAAACCCCTTCTTGAATTCAGCGATGGATGCATCGAGCCCCGACGTAATCTCGTCGGTTAACTTACCTTCTTTTACGATCTTCTTTAGAAGATCCGCCTTGCTCGCTGCCATGTACTCAAGCAGCTCGGATTCGAATCGCAAGATATCTTCCACTCGAACATCATCAAGAAGTCCGTTAGACCCGGCGTAGATCGAAACGACCTGGGTCTCAACAGACATCGGCTTGTACTGCCCCTGCTTAAGCAGCTCGACCATGCGCTTACCCCGGGCCAACTGATCCTGCGATGCCTTATCGAGATCCGAACCAAACTGCGCGAAGGCAGCGAGCTCGTTATATTGGGCGAGGTCGAGGCGCAGCTTTCCGGCGACCTTTTTCATCGCTTTAATCTGCGCATTTCCACCCACGCGGGAAACCGAAAGGCCGACGTTTACCGCAGGCCGGATACCGGAGTGGAACAATCCCGACTCAAGATAAATCTGCCCATCGGTAATTGAAATAACGTTTGTCGGGATATACGCCGAAACGTCGCCAGCCTGGGTTTCGATGATCGGCAGAGCGGTAATAGAACCGCCGCCGTTTTTATCTGAAAGCTTGCATGCGCGCTCAAGAAGACGGGAGTGCACATAGAATACGTCTCCCGGATACGCCTCGCGGCCGGGAGGACGGCGCAATAGCAGCGAAAGCTGGCGGTACGCCTGGGCATGCTTGGAAAGATCGTCATAGACAATGAGCACGTCCTTGCCCGCCCACATAAACTCCTCGCCCATTGTCACACCTGTGTAAGGCGCGATGAAAAGCAATGGAGCGGGTTCGGAGGCCGAAGCGGAGACAACGATGGTGTATTCCATCGCGCCGTACTCTTCGAGTGTTTTAACCGTATTTGCAACGGTGGAACGCTTCTGACCGACCGCAACGTAAATACAAATCGGGCGGTTGTCTGAGTTCTTCTGGTTAATGATCGTATCGATCGCTACGGCCGTTTTACCGGTCTGGCGATCACCAATGATCAACTCACGCTGACCGCGCCCGATCGGAATCATTCCGTCAACGGATTTTAGACCGGTCTGCATCGGCACCGTTACCGGCTGACGCTCAACGACACCGGGGGCGATGACTTCCATCCGTCGGCGCTTCTCGGTTTTAATCGGTCCTTTACCATCGAGAGGCTGACCGAGCGGGTTTACAACGCGCCCAATCATTTCTTCACCAACCGGAACTTCCATAATGCGGCCGGTTCGCTTTACCGGGTCACCTTCGCGAATGGCCCCGGACTCACCCAAGAGCACGCAGCCGACGTTTTCCTTTTCAAGGTTTAGCACCATGCCATACACGTCGCCGGGGAGCTCAAGGAGCTCACCCGCCATCGCATTTTCAAGACCGTACACGCGGGCGATACCATCCCCCACCTGGAGGACAAAGCCCTCTTCCTTGATCTCGGTTTTTCCATCAAAATTCTCAAGCTGCTGCTTGATGACTCCGGTGATTTCTTCGGGTCGAATCGCCATGTTATTCCTCGTAGTCGTCTGTGTTAGCGTCTTTACGCAGCCAAATCGGCGCGCAGATTTTTCAATTTTCCCTTCAAACTTCCATCGAGCGTCCAATCGCCAAGCCGAACGACGAGGCCGCCCATCAACGTTTCGTCGACTCGAACATCGAGCACGACCGTTTTCCCGACGAACGCTCCCAAACGCTTAATGAGGGTCTCTTGTTCGTCTTCTGTAAGTTCCGCCGCTGTTTTTACTGATGCATGAACAACACCGCGGCCTTCGTCATAAATTTTTCCGAAATCCGCCGCCATATGCGGGAGCAGCGCAAAGCGTTTCTTTTCGATAAGAAGCTCTAAAAACCTTAACGTGCGCTTTGAACACTTTCCGCCCAGCGCGTCGCGCAAATTCCCCTTTTTATCCTCGAGAGATACGCGGGGATGGCTAAACTCCGCCATCGCCGTTGAAAGAGCACGTGCCGCCGCTGTAATTTCCTCGGCGACAACAGACTCCTCCCTGGCTTCCGCCGCACTCTGATACAACGCGAGAGCGTAGCGGCGCGAAAGGACACTATCGTTGGTATTCATGCCTAGGCGGCCTTCTCCTTCTCAAGCTGCGAGAAGAAATCGTCAAGAACGCTCTTTTGAACCTTCTCATCGACACTCTTCTTCATGAGGCGCTCGGCAGCGGATACCGATAGAGAAACGACTTCCTGCCGCAACTCCCCGACAAGCTTGTCCTTCTCATCATTAAGCTGAACGCGCGCTTTTTCGATTAACGCTTGGGCCTCTTCTTCAGCCTGCCCTTTAAGCTTTTGACGCAGGGCTTCGGCATCCTTCGTCGCCTGCGAAACAAGCCCCTTGGCCTCCTCGGCTGCACCTGCCATTCTCTTTTCGAGGTCCTGCTGGATCTTTTCGGATTCCTCGCGGGCCTTCTCAGCGCGCTCGCGCTCATCGCGCAATCCTTTCTCACGGGCATCGATTGAGGCCAAAAGCGGACCCCAAGCAAAAACACGAAGCAGCGTTACGAGGATAAGAAACGAAAGAATCGTCCAAATCACTAAACCAATATCGGGGTTAAGAAGATTGCCCATTGTTTTCTCCAACTAGAATCTAAGAGTCTCAAATTGTGCCCCCCCGCCTTTCGGCGGGGAGGGCTTGGGATTTAGTGTGAAGCCGTCGCAGCCGGCGCGTTCGATCCGCTCTGCTGAACGCTTGTGTTAAGCGCACCACCAGCCAAGAAGAAGATGACGAGCGCGAAAAGCGCAGCACCTTCGATCATGGCCGCAGGAATGATCATCATTGTCTGAAGCGAACCCGCCGCTTCAGGCTGACGCGCCGCGCCTTCGAGCGCTGCGCTCGCGAGCTTAGCGATTCCGCCGCCCAACGCCAAAAGAACCATTCCGGCGCCGATTCCGACTCCTAAGTATCCAAATGCAATATCCCACATAGTAATTCCTCTCTGTTTTTATTCCGGTCTCTTACAGGGCCGGGCACGACCTCATCCCTCGCGGGGATGGCTCATAAATCTATTAGTGCGCGTGCAGCATCCCCCCGACGAATACTGCCGTCAGGAGGGTAAAGATGAATGCCTGCAAAAGGCCAACCAGCAATTCCAAACAATTCACGAAAGTGACCATAAATAAAGCGAACGGTCCCGCTGCAAATATTCCAAGCATCTGGCTCCCCGCGCCAATGATAAAAATCAACGAGAAAAAGCCGATGATAACAATGTGCCCCGCCAGCATATTCGCGAACAGACGAACGGTCAGTGCGAAAATCTTGACAAGGAGACCGACAAGCTCGATAACCACCATCAGCGGTCCCAGCGCCAGCTTAATAACAAACGGCAAATCGTGGGGAATCGGCATGAAGTGGCTCAGAAATCCGCCAACACCGAGGGAGCGTACGCTGCCGATGACAATCAAGCCCAATGTGCATAACGCCAACCCCGCCGTGACCGAGATGTTGCTCGTCGCGGTTCCTCCGATGTTCGTGAACGGAACATGGAACACATGCAGGATTTCACCCCATGGAACAAGGCCGAAGTAATTGCAGCCAAGGATGAAAAAGAAAAGGGTCAGGAAATAGTGCAGGTACTTATGAGCATCATGGCCAAGAAGGGGCTCAACGACTTCGTCAC
>JBFIEP010000193.1:0-5679 GCA_041603335.1 Elusimicrobiota bacterium
GAATTGCCGAAGCTGAGACCGGACTTGAAGATTTCCGAACAGCTTGATGGAAGCAGTATGAAATTCGTCGTAAAGCAGCCCGAGGCCGGAAGCTACTTCATGGTCGGAGAGAACGAACATCGGATCATGCTGTTGATGGACGGAAAACGGACAATTCCGGAGATCATTGCGGGCTTCAAGTTGGAAACCGGAAAGCGTGTCGAGGCCAAGGTTGTCGAAAGTCTGGTCGCCCAGCTCGCACGGGCCGGGTGTCTTGAATTTGAAGATTTGGACGATGAGGAGATTGTCGAAAAAGACCGTCCCGATAAAGCGAGCTGGCTTTCCAGCGCGCTTTATTGGCGGATGAGCCTCTACAACCCCGATGAGTTTTTAGAGCGTCTAGAGCCGAAGGTGCGCTTTCTCTTCTCTTCGGGTTTTGTGACCTTGGTGACAGCCTCGTTTCTAATGGCGGTATGGACCCTTTGGATGAACTACGGGCAGCTCGCGCTTGAAATCCCGTTGATGGGGACCGGAACGTGGATGATTTTCCTGATCGCGACCGCATCGGTAGTCGTCATGCTGCACGAGATCGCGCATGGCGTCACCTGCAAGCATTTCGGGGGTAGTGTCCCCAAAATGGGGGTTCTCCTGATCCTAATGAGTTTTCCCTGTTTCTACACGGACGTGAGCGACGCGTGGATGTTCCCGAAGAAAAAGGACCGCCTCTGGGTCACCTTTTCAGGAGTCTTCTTCGAGTCTTTCTTGTGGTCGATCGCGGTGCTCATTTGGTTCCTTACTCAGCCGTTGAGTCTCATCCATCATATGGCGCTTGCTGTGATTGTCGCTTCCGGTGCGGGCATGATTTTCAGCATGAATCCCTTCCTGAAGTTCGACGGCTATTACTTGCTCACCGACCTGACGGGGATTCCGAACCTCCGCGCGAAAGCGATGGGATACTTCGCACGCCGGTTTTGGGGAACCGTCACCGGAAGCAAGGTTCGCCTGCCTAAATTATCGATGCGGCAAGGCGTCCTGTACACCGCCTACGGCGCGTTCGCCTTGACGTATATGATCGGGGTTCTCGGCGGGATAATCTTTACGGTGGGCTCGGTGCTCTCTGATTTATTGGGAGATTTCGGAGTCGGTTTAACGATTGTCCTCGTCGTCGCGCTCTTCGGGGAACGGGTCAAGGGGGCGTTTCATTGGTTTCTGGGAATGGCGAGGGAGCACGGCAGGTTGTTGCGCCAACCCCGAATTCAGTTGTTTATTGAAATCGGACTCGCGGCACTCGTGCTTTCCGCGGTGGTCCCGATCGAACTGCGTATCCGCGGGGGATTCACTCTCGAACCCGCCGGTGATTGGAAGCTCTCTTCCGAGGTCGATGGGATCGTGCAGGAGGTATTTGTCCAGCAAGGGGAGCGAGTCGCGGCGGATCAAATATTGATTCGGTTAAACCCGCGCAAGTACAAGGCGACGCTCGCCGAGCAGCGTTCGGTCCTCGTTCAGTCCGAACTCGCCTATCAGATCGCAACACGCGGTCCCCGTCAATTTGAAATCGATGCCGCACGGGCTGAGGCCGCTGTTGCCGCTCAAGGCAAGAAAGGGGCGGAAACGATGCTCAAGATGATCGAAAAGGCTCAGGAGGCCTTGTCTCCCAAAGAGCTTACAATGGCAAGAAACAACTTTGCGACGGCCGATAAGGAAAACGAAGCGGCAAAGAAAAAATTGATGGTATTGTTGGCCGGGAAAAGGCCTGAGCTGCGGGAGGCCGCACGCGCCAAAGTCGAGCAGCATAAGGCCCAAATCGAACGGACCTTGGCGCGCCTGGCGATGACGGAAATTAGAGCCCCGGGGCCCGGTGTCGTGATTACCGAGCGGCCGGACAGAATGAAAGGCCGCTTCGTAACGGCGGGTCAGCAGGTTCTTGAGCTGCACTCGGGCGATGGGTTGATCGCCGGAATTCCCATCCCGGAACGCGAACTCTCCGTTGTGAAGGAAGGGCAAAAGGTCCACATGAAGGTCGAGGGGTATCCCATCACGGTTTTTGAAGGGGAGATTATCGGGATCGCTCCGATCGTCAACGCCGAAGAAGTTCCCGGTTTTAGCGGCGGTCATGTGATGGTTCGCGGCAAGGTGAAGGATCCTCAAGGCCTTCTTCGTACCGGGATGACGGGCCAAGCCCGCATCCTCTGCGGAAAGCGCTCGATTCTTCGCATCGCGCTTCGGCGGGTGATTCGCTGGATCAAGATTTCGTTTTGGTGGTAGCGCGTCTCCAAAGGGAAATAAGTCTGTACGGGTTGAAACCCTGCCTAACGTCAGCGTAGGTGAGACGCTTTCCGCATTGATCCGGACGAAGAAAGGAAAAAGTTCCCTTCAATTATTTTTTTGTGATCGCAAGGGTCGGTCGGAATCGGTGCCCGGCTCGCCCTGCTTCTCTATGGAACCATTCCATCTCTTGATCGTATAAACAGGGATGAGTCAAAATTCCAAAATCTATGTCTTGAAAAACAGACAATTGACTGTAATAATAGACACATGAGAAACTGGGGAGACTACTACCGAAGGCCGTTGGATTGGGTTTTTTCCACTCCGACAGCGATAGCGATTCTTCGAGCTCTAATGAGCACGAAGGAGGGGTTGACCGGCCGCGGGACCGCTCGTGAGGCCGGCGTCAATCATGAGGCTTGCCGGGTTGCCCTCGACCGCTTAGTGAGAATCTCTGTGGTTAGAAGAATAGGGTTTGGAAGGACTCAGCTCTTTACGCTGAACGCGGAAAACGCGTTGGTTGAAGAGGGTTTGCTTCCGCTTTTGAAATCCGAACGTATTGTGATGCGCCGAATGCATGATGAAATTGGGAAGTTTGTGAAGGGAAAGGTATTGTCCGCTACGATTTTCGGGAGCGCGGCCCGAGGGGAAGCGCGCGAAGAGAGCGACCTCGACCTATTTTTTGTAGCTGCGAATGCAAAAGAGAAGGAACGCTTTCGTGAGCAGTTTTTTGATTTTCGTTCCCGCGTGCGGGATAGATACGGGGCGAGACTTTCCCCCGTGTTTTGGACGGTGAAAGAGGTTCGTTCGCTTCAGAAAAAAAAGGAACCTTTGCTGTTGAATGTTTTATCCGAAGGAATCGATGTCGGCGACCGGTTATTAAAAGAGATATAAGTGACGCCTAGAAAACTCAAGAAGGCAGTTGTGCCTAAGAGAAGGAGCGCTGACTACGCCGAGGTCGCGCAGGGGCTTTCTCTACACGAGGAAGGATATTGAGCGGATGTGGAAGGAGTTGGTCCGATTTCTCGAATGGGGCAGGGAGTGTTGACCCATTTTGACAGGTTAGAGCTTCGCGCCTATACTCACTGAGCGCTTCCGCTTTAGTGGGACGTTCCTTCCAGGGCGGCGCGCAGCATACAAATCAGCCGTGACAAACGCCTTTAGCCACTCCGCCCGCTGCGGAGCGGTTTCTTATTGTCGTGGTATTCGGGGTCGTGTATAGCCGAGGGGCCTGACCCCTCGGCTAGGGGGGGAGTGTATGGAGACGGTGGCCGCATTGGCGTTAGAGGGGAGAAGGGTGTCGTGTGTATTGGGGGAGATGGGAGCGGCGAATAAGCTGCCGAAGATCATCGCGAGTTCTGTCATTGAACAGCCGTCGGTGTCGCCGCCGCATCAGATCGAGGCATTA
This sequence comes from Elusimicrobiota bacterium, assembly GCA_041603335.1. GTDB lineage: Bacteria > Elusimicrobiota > Elusimicrobia > UBA1565 > UBA1565 > UBA1565. The sequence goes on from JBFIEP010000193.1 coordinate 3,653, forward strand.
CCGCATGTTCCTATTTCGGTTGTCGAGATGCCGCTGGTCTCGCGGTTTTGGTCGCTGCCTTTTATCCCTGACAACAAGCAGGTATGGCATTTTGATGCCGCGCTTTCTGCGCTGCGCGAGGTCGAGTTCTTATCGCGGGAGGCGCCGAATCATGTGGTTGTGGGTGCCCGTCCGCCCTTTTCTGCCGAGCTTTCCGGTTCTTTATCGCGAGAGGGTTACGATCTCTTGGGGTTTGAGCCTTCGTTTGAATCGCTGGGCCAATCGATGCTTAATCACGCCGATCGCCGGCGCGCGAATCTCTTTATCCGATGCAGTGAATCATCCATTGAGGTCGCGGTGTTTCTGATGGGATGGAAGGCGTGGTCTGCGCATTATCCTATGGGGCTGGGGGAATTGGTTCGCGACTTGTCCGGGCATTTGGATGTCGAGGCGCCCGATGCGTGGGACGCTCTCCAGGCGGCGGTCACGGGATTGGCGGGTCCTTGTTCTGATGCGACGACGCGTGCGGTTAGTAAGGTTCGTGTTCGGGGGAGCGGGATTGAGCGCGAGGTGCAGACGATTGTTGTTGAGAAACTTTCGCAGTGGGCGACGACGCTTAATAACGATCTGAGAGCGAACGGCCCTTATGAGCAGTTAGTCGGTAGGCCTGTTTTAATTCCTGCGTCGCGGTTTGTTCCTCAGGGGCTGCCGAGGGTTTTTGCGCGTTTATTGAATCGGCGGTTGGAATTGAGACGGCTGTTTCCGCGGAAGCAGTATAAGCCGGCGCAGTATTTGGATTGTCGGTTGAGTTCTGCGTTGGGCGTGTTTTTGCAGGGGGTGCGGTAGGGAACCATTCCATCTCTTGATCGTATAAGAGGGTGATGAATATCACCTTGAAAAGATATCAATTTGGATATATCCTAAAGGGAGAGAGATCGATTAAGGTGTTCTTCGGTTTTTGGAGGATTATGAAAGACGACTTTAAGGAACACTTAAAGAAAAATCTTCTGCATTCCGATTTCCGCATTCATTTTGAAGCGGCGCGGGCGAGGAGGGACATCGCTCGTGGGGTTGCCGAAATGCGTAAGCGCAAGGGCATTACGCAGCAGCAGTTAGCGCGTAAAATCGGTACGCGGCAATCCAATATTTCAAGGTTGGAAAGTGCTCACGGAGAGCGGATGCCGAGTCTTGAGCTTCTTGGGCGGGTGGCTAAGGCGTTGGGTGGAAAGATGGTGATTCTTTTTAAGGGTTAGTAGATTTCTTGTCACCCGGACTCAAGGAAGGAGCGCCGGAGGCTTTCAGGCGAGGATTCTGGCCCCTCACCGGCAATGAAAAGTATTGACAACGCAGCATTTGGTGGATAAACTTACCTATAGATATAAATAAGTATAGGTATTATTATCCATGGCCACATCAGCGCCGTATCAACGGGAACTGAGAATATTCAAGGAGCATGGGGGCCTTTTGAGAACCTCCGAAGCCCTCGAACTCGGCATTCATCCCCGCTATCTTTACGACATGCGGGAGGCGGGAATGATCGAGGTTCTCAGCCGGGGCCTTTACCGCTTGGCCGATATGCCGCCGCTCTCCAAGCCCGACCTCGCCACCGTGGCACTTCGGGTTCCCCGGGGTGTCATCTGCCTGATTTCCGCGCTGGCCTTCCACGAAATCACGACCCAAATCCCGCACGAGATTCACGTAGCCCTGGCCAAAGGCTCTGAGAAGCCGCGACTCAAGTTCCCTCCGCTGCGCTGCGTATGGCTCTCCGGCGCGGCTTTCAGCGAGGGCATCGAGACGCAGAAAGTCGACGGCATCGAGCTCCAGGTCTATTCCCCGGAGAAGACAGTGGCCGACTGCTTCAAGTTCCGAAACCGCATCGGTCTGGATGTAGCCATCGAAGCGCTCAAGCTCTGCCGGGAGAGGAAGCGCTCCAGGCCGGACGTTCTTCTTAAATATGCCAAGATTTGTCGCGTCGGACGCGTCATGAAACCCTATATCGAAGCCCTGCTGTGAAAAAGCCCATCAAAGATGTTGCGGCTTCACCGCCC
>JBFIEP010000194.1:0-5660 GCA_041603335.1 Elusimicrobiota bacterium
CCTTACGGCTGCCGATTGCGGCCAATTAACAAAAAATACTTATAAATAAACGATTATTTTTTATCTCCCGGGAGTTGTCTGTTCTTCCGCTAATTTCATTATTAATATCTATTGCATTATTTATGTTTAGAGGTTACTATGATGAGAGTTCCTGCCGAGAGGATTTTAATGCGCGCAAATAAGCTGCTGGCTCCGCTGCTCTTAGGAATGACTGCGGCCACCGCGATGGCTGCGGAGGATCCATTCGCTTTCTTCGAGGAGGAACGGACGGTCGTTTCCGCCTCCCGCTGGGAGGAGCCCGAGGCGATTGCTCCTGTCGCGATTGAAGTGATCACGGCCGAAGAGATCGCTGAAATGAAGTCGATGAATCTCCGCGACCTTTTGCGCTACCGGGTCGGTGTCGATGTGCGCGAGGGGCGGGGCATCTCGGGCAACCGGGAAATCGTGAGCCTGCGCGGCCAGCCTCGCAACTTTGTCAATAATTTGGTGATCCTGGTAGACGGACGCTCTACCTACGAGCCGAGTGTGGGCGGTTCGCTCCTTCATAAGTTGGCCGTTCAAATGCAGGACATCGAACGCATCGAAATCGTGCGCGGCCCGGCGTCTACGCTTTACGGTTCCAACGCGGGCGTCGGCGTGATCAGCATCTATACCAAGGAGCCCGGGAAACGCGCGCGCGTCACTGCCGGCGGCGCTGCAGGCGGCTTCGGCTTGAGCCGAACCGAGGCGTCGGGGGAAGGCGGGGGTCCCTTGGGCCGCTTTCGAGTCAGCCATACGCGCCAGACCGAAGGACCTTTCGAGACGACCGCGGGGCTTCGTGCCTATGACTTCCTGCACAAAAACAACGTCAATCTAAGAGGGCTATGGACGCCCGGCGAAGACCGCATCGATCTCTTCGCGGGCGGAGTGGAGTCGCAGGCGGGCATCCCCGTAACGAACGGAACCAACAACACGCGCAAGTCGTTTTTAATGGCGCGCTTCACCCGGCGGCCGAAAGAGCAGAACTCTTGGGAAGTGATGGCGGCGAGGCTCGATCGTTTTGCGGAGGTGGAAACGACGCTCGGGTTCACGGATATCCACACCGTCCGCCACGAAGTCGAGGGCATCCGGCGCGGTTCTTTCTTCGATAAGGCGCTTCGCTACAATGTCGGTCTCCAATTCCGCACGACTCAGCTGGAGTCGGCGCAGCTCTACCGCAATGATCCCCGCCCGAAAAACAATCTTTTGCGCGCACATCTCCATCAAACCGTCCGTGTCTTTCAGCGGCACTATCTCACGGGGGCCGTCTCGGTGGAGGATTCGCGCCACGGGCGCAGGCAGATGTCTTATCTCGCCTCTTGGGTTGCACCGGTCGACGCTCGGCACGCGCTGCGCGCGACGTGTTCGGAGGCGACCACGCTTCCTTCTTTTATCTCTTTCGACGCCAATACGGCGTTCAGTGCGACCGGTAATTTCATTGGAAACCCGAACTTAACGCCGCAGCGCATTAAAAACAAGGAAATCAGCCATCGGGGTCGATTCTTCGATCAGCGGCTCGAGACCGAAGTCGTCGCCTATTACATGGATACGCTCCACCATGAGCGGATTGCGCAAAAATCCCTGGTCCTCTTTCCCTTCAAGATCACCTTCCATTCCATTGACGACAATAGGGTGATATCGCGCGGAATGGAATCGCGCGTCCGTTGGCGTTTCGGTCCCGGACGCAGTCTCTACGCGACGCATGCCTACGAGCGAACGACCGCTCAGATCCGAACCACGCCCGAGAACCTCTCAACGCCGCGCAACAAGGTGAGCGCCGGGGCGCGGTGGCGCGCGGGCCGGTGGCGTTTCGGGGGCGATCTCGGCTATACCGCGAAATCGGCCATCAATGACACGACGGTCGCAGTCGGTGCCTTCGTTCGTCTTGACGCCCGCGTCGCATTCGAACCGAAAGACGGGATCGAAATATTCGTTGGGGGACGCAACCTCGCGGCGCCGCATCACGTCGAGTTTAACGACGGGCTCCGGGTTCCGCGTGTTTTCTACGGCGGGCTGACGATCCGGTGGGAGGGGAGCGCGCAGTGAGTCGTCTCCTCCTGTTATTTATACTTCTGGGGACTTCGGCGGCTTCCAGCGCGGACCCGCCCGTGACGGCGGTGCTCTCGTCTAATTCTCCGTACTACGAGAAGGCGTACACCGCGTTCCGGGAAGCTTATGCGGGAGAGGTGACGCGGCGTATGCACGGGGAGAAGATTCCTGCCAACCCCAAAACGGTCGTCGCTTTCGGGGGTAAGGCGGGGTCTGCCGCCTACCCGGGTGCCGAGCGCGTCATTCTTTGTCTCGCGCCGGGCGCGACCGTCACGTTGGGGGATAATAGAATTCGCATAGCGATGGTCCCCGCGCCGGAGGAATTTATCGAGGCGATAGTCCGCCTCGTGCCCGGTCTTAAGACGCTCGGGGTCCTTCGTTCCCAAGAAGAGAGAGGAGCACTTCAAATCGAGGGGAACGGCTCGAAGGTGACACTCGCAGTTGAAACCGTTCGTTCACCGAACGATCTTCCGCGCGCGCTTCGCTCACTCATGTCGCAGCCGCTCGACGCCCTCTGGCTTCCCCCGGATCCCGCGCTCGTGACGAAAAATAATTTTGCAATCATCGCCGCCGCCGCTAAAGGAAATGGTTTTCTTCTAGTCGCGCCGAGCAGCGGCCTCGTCGGCCGCGGCGCACACGCCGCCGTCGTGGTGACGCCCGAGAGCGCCGGAAAAGCGGCGGCCATGGCTGCGCTGCAGTGGGAGGATCCGGAGACCCTCTACTACCCGAAGGCGATTATGGTGAGGGGGAAATGAGCATCGCGCGCAAACTCATGCTGCTCATCGGGCTGGCAGCGTTTTTCTGCGCACTCGCGATTGTCGTCTCCTCGAAGTCAGTCTTGGAGACGTTCTTGTTGGAACATGCCATAACCCATTCGGTGTTCGAGCTCGAGGGCGTGCCGAAACGGATTTCAGTAGTTATGGATAGAAGCGAGCGCGCGCTGCTTTCCGAGCTCTTGATAGTAAAAGACTTCCTCGGAGCCGAGGACGTTATCGTGTTTGATAATCGGGGGAAGGTCGTTAATAACGCGCGCGTGAGTCCGGTCGGGAGCATCGCGGCAGTCAGTGTACCGGCGTATGAGAAATGGGGAACGCCGTATCGGCACTTCATACGCGGCGATATGATGATGATCGACGTTCCGATCTATCAACACGAAGGTGACGTAGATGAATTTCTTTTCACGGGCGGAGATGATGCACGCGCCGGCGAGCGGCTAGGATTTCTCCGAGCGATCGTTTCATTAAAGCCGATGCGGGAGACGGCGGCGGGAATTTTGCGCGCGATCGCGGTCGTCGCCGGAATTATGTGTTTGTTGACCGGGCTGACAGTGATTTTCTTTCTAAAACGGATCCTGCTGCCCATCACTCTTCTTGAACGGGCGACTCGCGAGATCGCGGGCGGGCACTTCGGCGTGCAGGTCCCCGTTGTTTCAGCTGATGAACTCGGACGTCTCTCCGAGAATTTCAACCGCATGAGCGAGTCTCTTAAAGAAACAACGGTTTCAAAATCCTATGTCGAGAGCGTGTTCGAGTCGGTGGGCACCGCTTTGCTTGTTTGCGGGGAGGATTGGAAGGTCACATCGGCCAACGATGCCGCCTGTAAACTGCTTTGTGTGGGTTACGGCCCGGATTGCGGGGAAGTCTGCGACGGGAATAAAGACTTCGGTTCCCTCGATGTCCGGACAATGCTTCCCTTCGAACCTTCCGCCGCGCTCGGACGAATCAAGGAAGGCCGTCTCCACCGCGAGGGCCGGGACGACGTTTTGGCCGCGGTTTCCATCGCGCCGATTGGTTCGGAGCAGGGATACGTCCTCTCGGTTCACGACTTAAGCGAGCGGGAGAAAATGGAGGGGCGCCTCATCCAGGCCGAGAAGCTGGGCGCGGTCGGACAGCTCGCGGCGGGGATCGCGCATGAGTTCAATAATATCCTCACAGGAATTATGGGTCTGGCGCATCTCGTGCGTCAGGATCTTCCGAAAGAAAGCCCCTCACTGGGCGACATGGATGGAATCCTTGAGGCGTCGGGAAAAGCCGCGGATCTCGTCGCCCAGCTCCTCGCCTTCAGTCGGCAAAAGGCGAGCAGCTTTGAAGTCTTCGATCTCTGCGGGATGGTGCGCTCCCGGCTTAAAATTTTAGGAAGCGTCACCGGTGAAACCGTCGAATTATCCGCGTCGCTGCCCGATGAAAGCGCATTGATCCGGGGAAGCACCGAACAGTTGGAGCGGGTTCTGATGAATCTCATTATAAACTCGCGCGATGCGATCGACGGAGACGGCGTCATTGAAATATCCCTCAAACAGGTGCGCGGAGAGAAAGGCCGCCGCTTTTCCCGGCTAGCGGTGCGCGATACCGGCTCGGGGATGGACAGTGCAACGCGTGCGGAGATTTTTACACCGTTTTTCACAACGAAGGCGGTGGGGAAGGGGACGGGCTTGGGGCTCGCGGTCGTGCACGGGATCGTAGAAGAGCATGGTGGGACGATCGATGTTGTTTCCGATTCCGGAAGGGGAACGACCATATCCATTTTGCTGCCCGAGGCGATGCCGGAAGAGCAGCAAGGGAATCCCTCCGAGACCGGCGCCTCTCGATTGAAACCGGACTACCATCGGACAATACTGCTTGCCGAAGACAACGATATTTCCCGACGGACGCTGCGGAGGGTGTTGGAGCGTGCCGGTTACACGGTTCTCGAGGCCGCTGACGGCGGCGAAGCGCTCGCCGCCATTGAGGATAAGGAATTTGACGCGGCCGTTCTCGACGTGATTATGCCTAAGTGTAAGGGCGTGGAAGTCGCGCGCCGGCTGGCGGAATGCCGTCCTGATGTCAAGATCCTCATGATGAGCGGTTACGCCGCCGAGGAATTCCATGAGGCGATCTCAAAGGGGGGATGGCCGTTCATTAAGAAACCGTTCGATCCTTCCGGGCTGGTTGAAGCCGTCGATCGATTGTTTTTGAGGGAAGACGGTGCGTGAGGGCCGGGATTTAGGCTTCGCGAGGTCCGGCGTCGAGCAGCGCCTGGGCCCGCTCGGTCAGCGTGTCGGGTGTGAAGGGCTTGGCGAGAAATTCATCGGCGCCGCAGGCGAGGATTCGCTTTCGATATTCGTCTACGTCGCGGCCGCTGATCGCGAGTACGCGGGCGCTTTGAGTCGCGGTGTTGCGGCGGATTTCCCGGCAGACGTCGAAGCCGTCGATGCCCGGAAGGTTGATATCGAGGACGATGAGGTCCGGCGTGTGCGCGGCGCTCTTGAGCCCCGCTTCAAATCCCGTTTGAGCGGTGTCGATTTCCACCGGAGAAGTGAGTTTCTTCAGCGCGCGTTTGGCGACGCGGCGGATGATCGCCTCGTCATCGACGATCAGGATGCGCTTCGCCGAGTTCGCGCCGCGGAGCTGGGCGACGACGGGAATTTCGTGTTTCTTGAGAAAAGAAAGAAGATCGGCGTGGAGGATGCGTCGATGCCCGCCGGGGGTCCGAAACGCTTTGAGTTTTCCGGTGTCGACCCACGACATTACCGTCGGGATCGTGACCGAGCAAAACTGCGAGACCTTGTGGGTTGTATAGACCGGTTCATCCATAACGAGGTTTTATCACTATAC
>JBFIEP010000195.1:0-5657 GCA_041603335.1 Elusimicrobiota bacterium
GGCCTCCCCGCCTACCGCCTACAGCACACACAGATGACCCGGGCGAACTTTCTGGCGAAACGTGCTTTTGATTTTATTTTCGCTTCCGCCGTCTTATTTTTCCTGGCTCCGGTATACCTATTGATCGCTCTTCTCATAAAAATCGATTCAAAGGGCCCCGCATTCTTTAAACAAGGCCGCATTGGCTACAGAAACGAACCGTTCGAAGCGTTCAAATTCCGGACGATGATCGTTGGGGCGGAAAGAAATATCAAAGAGGTCAAATCCGAATCGAACGATCAAGGAGGCGGTTTCTTCAAGGCGAAAAACGATCCCCGTGTGACGCGAGTCGGAAAATGGCTGCGCCGCTTTTCACTCGATGAACTCCCGCAGTTCATAAATGTTTTCCAAGGGACCATGAGCGTCGTCGGCCCCCGCCCCCTGGCACTCACAACCGGGGAAATGGAATCCCTGATTGAACACTTCGGGACGACCGCCAAAAAACGTGTGAACACAATGCCGGGTATCACCGGTTTATGGCAGGTTTCAGGCAGGTCCGACATAAGCGCCGAAGAACGATTTAAACTGGATATGTACTACATCGAGCACTGGTCACTCGGACTCGATCTCGAAATCATATTGCGAACAGTACCCGCGATGATTTCCGGCAAGGGAGCCTATTGATGTCACACTCCGTCCCATTTCTCGATTTGTCCCGCCAATACATGTCTCTCCGCGACGATCTCGTTGCGGCGGCAACCCGTGTTCTTGACTCGGGACGCTACATCCTTTCCTCCGAAGAAAAATCCTTCTCCGAGGAATTCGCAAAACTTCACGAAGTGCCTTACTGCGCCGGCGTCGCGTCGGGGACCGACGCACTTAAACTACCCCTTGAAGCGGCAGGAGTGGGACCGGGAGATGAGGTCGCTCTACCAGCCTTCACCTTCGTGGCAACCGCAACGGTTGTTTCCAGCCTGGGGGCGAAACCCGTCTTCGTTGACATCGAAGCCGATTCCCTAACCATGGACGCTGCCGACCTGGAACGACGGATTACCCCGAAGACGAAAGCGGTCATCCCGGTCCATCTCTATGGGCGTCCCGCGAATCTAAACGGCATCCTTGCGGTCGCAAAAACGAAGAAACTCACCGTTGTTGAAGACTGCGCGCAGGCCCATGGCGCCTCATACGCGGGAAAACCTGTCGGGGGACACGGAGACTACGGGGCCTTTAGCTTCTATCCCACAAAAAATGTGGGCGCGTGCGGCGACGCTGGTGCTGTCGTTGCGGCCGATAAAGAAAATTTCGAGGCGGTCGCCTTGCTGCGCGATTGCGGGCGCCGTCCGGGAGCACGCTACGATCACGTCAAGGCCAGCAATCATTCACGGCTGGACGAAATTCAGGCGGCACTCCTGCGCGTCAAGCTTCCGCACCTTGAAGCGTGGACCGAAAAACGGCGGAGCGTAGCCGCTCGATATAATAAGGGATTCGCGGGACTTCCAATAACCCTGCCCTTGGGGGATCCTGAAAACGGACGAAACGTATACCACCAATACACGATTCAAACTCCAAAACGGGACGCGCTCTCCTCCCATCTCAGGGAACTCGAGGTCGAATCGGGAGTTTACTACCCCATGCCGCTGCATCGCCTCGAAGCCTATGAAACTCTCGGATACTCCGCCGGCGACTTCCCCGTATCGGAACGCGCATCCTCGGAAGTTCTATCCCTCCCTATGTTTTCCGAACTCACTAACGAGGAGATCGACCGCGTCATCAATGCGGTACGCCGGTTTTTCGACTAATGCCGAAGATTCTTTACGTCAGCACTTCAACGACGGTAGGAGGCGCTGAAAAGACACTCTACACTCTCGCGACGCTTATCAATCCCTCGGTATGCGACGTCACCGGAGTCGTATCGCTAAAACCGAAAGGGCATTACGCCCGGCAACTCGAAGCGCTTTCCAAACGCGTGTACTCTCTCAAGATCAAGGATACCGCGGGACTTCAAGATCTCCAAAAACTGGCACTCGTCATTCACGAAACAAAGCCGGATATTGTGCACGCGATCATGTACCAGGGAATCCAATTGGCTCGCGCCGTCAAGCGGCTCGGCTATGCCGATTTTAAGCTTGTCACCTCGCCCCGCGTACACTACCGGACGCGAACCCCCTTTTCCCTTTTTATCGACGGGCTTCTGAAGAAGGCCGATGACCTTCTGATTTCCGAATCCGAAGCGAGCCGCTCTTACCTAGTGGACAAACTTTCCTACGACAAGAAAAAGACGCTCGTCATCAGAAACGGCGTTGATATAGCCGGGTGGTCGATTTCAAAAACGGATCGAAAGGAACGTCGGGAAATGATCGGGGTCACCAATGAAGATTTTCTCGTTGGGAGCGTCGGACGCCTTGACGAACAAAAGGGTCACATTCACTTGATCGACGCTATTGCGGCCTTGCTGCCAAACCACCCGCAAATAAAATCCGTCATTCTGGGGGAAGGCCCCCTGCACGCCGAACTGCAAACACGCATTGACTCCCTGGGAATCGGGCCGACCATGGGACTTCTCGGGGAACAGGATGAGATTACCGCCTGGCTAAGCGCATTCGACGCCTTCGTACTCCCTTCCTTGTGGGAAGGAATCCCCAACGCCCTGCTCGAAGCCATGGCGCTAGGGCTTCCGGTTATCGCCACCGATGTTGACGGCATTCCCGAAGCCCTCGTTCATGGGCTCTCCGGTCTTGTCATCAAACCGGGTGATCCCAAAGCCATCGCCACCGCGCTTCAAGATTTAATCGAAGATAAGGCCCTCTCCGCGAATCTCGGGAACGAAGCCAAGAAAGTTGTCAGCGAGAATTTCACATTGGCACCGATGATTGAACGCTACGAGAAGGCTTATCGCGCCGTCCTCTCCGGAAAAGTCGAGGAACTCACCGAGGACAAGGGAAACTCTTTTTGAAGCCATCACCGCCTTCTTGCCTAAACGGATGCCGTCCATCCTCAGAATGGGAACTCTTCGCGGACGAAAAGGGATTTCGGGTTATTCGCTGTCAAACGTGCGGCCTAGGCGCGACAGACCCGGTTCTTGAAGATTCCGAAATCGGAGATTACTATCCTCCGGCCTGGTACGGGGTAAACAACGCCCGATTCAACCCTATTTTCGAATATTTGGTTCGCCTCTTCCGCTTCCGGCGCTCCTATGTAATCCGGAAACGTTCCAAGGTGGGGAAAGCCCTCGATGTCGGCTGCGGACGGGGAATTATACTCAGCACACTCAAAGAACACGGCTATGACGTCTATGGAGTCGAGATTTCCGAACACGCAGCTTGGCACGCCCAACACAAAGTAGGGGCGACCGTTCACGTCGGAGACCTTCAAGAAGCCCCGTTCCCCGAGAATTCGTTTGAAATCGTAATTTTCTGGCATTCCCTGGAACACTTCCGGGAACCCCTAAAAGCCTTGGACAAAGCAAAGCGGCTGCTGAAGAAAGGCGGACTTCTTGTCGTAGCGGTACCAAATTCCGACAGTTTCCAAGCACGCCTGACCGGCTCCAACTGGTTTCATCTCGACATCCCCCGACACTATTTCCACTTCGGCCTCGATTCACTTAATAGTGCCCTGAAAGATCGCGGCTTTCGCGTCGTTCAAGCCGACCACTTCAGCTTCGAACAAAACCCTTACGGATGGCTGCAAAGCCTCTACAATGCTGTCGGCTTTAAGTTCAACTTCCTCTACAACTGGTTAAAAACCCGCTCATCACGCGCGACTCCGTTGCGGCAGCACCCTTTTCAATCGCTCGCAATATTTATCCTAATGCCGCTATTTCTTCCGCTCGCACTCATACTGACCGTTCTTGAAGCCGCCGCAGAAAGAGGCGGGACCATCGAATTGTATTCCAAGAAACTGTGACGACCCTCTACTGCCTGCTCGGAATCATATGTCTCTATGCCTTCACAATAGGCACATCCGGTCCCATCACGATTCTCCCCTGGACGGCCGCGTTTCTGGTTGCAATAACCAACCTCGCCGTCTGGACCTTCGAACGAAGAAAGGCAGGCCAACCGCTTCTCGCAGCGCCCGCCCATCGCCCTCTGTTTTGGCTTTGCCTCACCCTCTATCTCGCGACGTTCCGCTGGCACGGCGGCGACGACATCCCCAACAGCGTCCTGCCTTGGATCTTGCTGAAACATGGAACACTTTCCCTGGAACCGTTTCGTGATTGGTTTCTCATTGAGCAGACTCTTAAAGACTTCACGGTCCAGCCAGAAGGGACCTTGCTCTCGATTTTTTCAGTAGTGCCGGGGCTCATCGCGCTTCCCATTTCTATTCCCGCTGTACTCGCGGGCGCAGAGCCGACCCCCCTACTGCTCCATAACCTCTCGAAGGTTTCAGGATCGCTGATCACTGCCGCAAGCGTTGTTGTTTTTTATGACGCGATCCGGTTTAGAAGCAGTGATCGCTGGGCAACAACCCTTGCGCTCGCGTACGGCCTCGGCGGCTGGTCCTTTAGCGTAGCGAGCTAAGCCCTGTACTCGCATGGTCCGGCCCAACTCGGAACCGCGATCGGCCTCTGGGGTATTTTCCGCGGAAATCCATTCTTCGGAGGCTTCGGCTTCGCCCTCGCGTTCAGCTGCCGGGAAGACAGCGTTTTCTTCTGCGCCGCCGTAGGCCTTTATTACATCTTTCACCGGCGACAGGAATTTGGACGGTTCATTTTCGGCGCAGCCATCCCGAGCGCCGTTAGCGCAATCTATTGGCTTTGGGCATGGGGAAAGCTCAAACCTCCTTATCTCGGGACCCAAGGCAACCTCTTCGGCGGATTCCAACCCGAAGCAATTCTGGCGATGCTCGTTGGTCCAACCCGGGGGTTGTTGTGGTTTTCACCCGTTGCCGTCATCGGAGCATGGGCAGCCGCACGAGCGATCAACGATCCAAAACGAAGGTGGCTTCCTTATTTCTCAGCGGCGTGCGCCAGCCTCATCATCTTCATCAGTTTTCGAACGACTTGGGCAGGCGGACTCACATTCGGAACCCGCTATTTTTCACTTGTTATTATGATCCTACTCGCCGCACTCGCAGATGAAGAGGATTGGATTTCAAGGAATACGCACAGACTCAATCTTTGGTCGGCCGCTCTCGGCATATCAATCGTTGTCCACGCATTGGGGGCATTCTTCTTATACCCGGGCGAATTCTACAACCAGATTACGCAAGAATCCCAGGCATGGTCATTTCAATTTCATCCTGCAGTAGACCTATTCAGGGTCGATGGATCACTTGGCGCGCTCGGTGCCTTTCGCTTTCTTCTTGGGGGGTTAATCTTGGGCGCGGCGATTCCAATAGCTTTCTGGAACAAACGCTTTCTTAGCGGCCGCGACGCCGAGTCAAAAACGCCATCGTCTTCTTAGGCCGTTTCCATAATTCAGCCAAAGCTCTAGCCTCTTCACGCTGGGCATCGGTCATCATCGGAGCGAGCTTCTGAAGAAGCGCCTCACCTTGCCCTTCGGGCCGACGGATAATTGAGACGCGCGCGCAAACGGCCGCCTTCACAAGATCGGGCGGATCCATGGTTGCAAGTGCAAGTCCCACGCTAAAGAGCGCATCGTCATTTCCGCAAGCAACCGCATACTCGAATAATTCCAGAGCCATTTTCATATCCTGCTCGAAACCGTTTCCCTTTGAAA
>JBFIEP010000196.1:0-5624 GCA_041603335.1 Elusimicrobiota bacterium
GCAAGTCGGAACCCTGCCAATAACTTGTCCAAAAAAATCCGCCGTTGGACGAATAAAAGAACGCCGGAAGAAATAAGTCCGTTGAAAACGGGGAACGGGCCTCGCGTCCCGCGCTGGTCGCAACACCCGTTGAAACAACGACCGGTCCGACAGAGCCGTATCCTTCCGCCAGACCCATCTTGTCTGCCTCGCCCTCAAAACGGGATCGGGCTCCACGATAAAGGTGAATACTTCCCTTGCGAAACCCCGCGAAGAATAGTTCACCGGAAGGTGCGTAGGCAGGCGTGTAGGCGGCCCCGATCAATCGCGTCAAACGCTTCGCCGCACGCGTCTTTAAATCCAATTCATAAATCTCGTTAAACCCTCCCCCCTCAAGCGCGAATAGGACACGCGCACCATCGGAGGACACAACCGGATCACGGGCCGCACCCGGAAGCTCTACGAGTTTTTCAACCGGCCCTCCGTCGGAGGAAATGCGGTACAACCGCCGCTGGTAAAGCATCTTTCCCTCAGGGACCTCGATCTCCGAGCTGTAAACGATGGAGCGCCCATCGGGAGAATAATACGGAGACTGATCGTCCTGAGCGTCACTGGTGAGTTGGCGGACCTTTCCCGAAGCCCGCGTGTAAACAAAAATATCAGTACGGGATCCCTTCAATCCCGAAAACGCGATAAACCTACCATCCGGAGAAAATGCGGGCTGATTTACAGCCTGGAAGCCGGGGACATCCAGACGCTTTGTTTTTCTTTTTTCACGGTCATACAAATAAATTGAATCGCGATGATTCTTGGTTCCCGTAAAAGCCAGCCAACGCCCATCCGGCGACAACGAAAGGACACGGGATTTATTCGTGAAGTTTCCTACATGGACACTTTCGATAGCCGTATCGTGGGAAACGAGCTTCCGCTCCTTGCCGGTTTTTAAATCACGTTCGATAATCGAAGAAGGGTGACCGTAACGCGAGGTAATATAAATGGCGGCCGTTCCATCCGGTGTTACGACCGGGGACGTATTCTGCTCGGGAATTCCCTTAGGCAGAGGCGTCAGTCGATCACCGTAGACATCCGGCTCCTGCAGGCGCTCGTCCAAAACAATCCGGTCGTATTTTTCTTTCGCATACTCACGCCACTTCTTATCGAGTTTAAAAATATCGAGGCCCGTGAGTTCCCCGAGGACGGCACCGGACTCAAAGCGGGAATCGAAAAGCTTGATCAACTTCCGGACGGTTCCGGGACCGAACTCGTTTTCAAGAAACTCCAATAACTTCGACCCGCTCTCATAAGCAAGACGGACTTGATGCGGCTTAAGGTGGTTAAAGTGATGAAGCTTAAAAAGCGGGATGAGCCCGTCGGAGACCGCGGCGTCGCGAACTAAAATCTCCCCCGGAGAATCGTCAAGCCCCCAGGAATAGTACTCCGCCATTCCCTCCATCATCCACAAAGGGTAGACGATGGTTTTAAGGATTTGCGCCGAACGCCAAAATCCCTCGATAAGAATGTGGAACTGAAAAACGTGCGTTAATTCATGCGTCGTAACAGTATCGAGCCACGCACGGGATCCATCATTAAAAACAATAAACCGATTCTTAAAGGCTTCAGTGACGCCGCCGGTTCCATCACCCACAGCAACGATACGCGAACGCTGCATATCGCTCAGAGATGCGTACAGGAAGAATGGCTTACGCTTATCCTTCTCCCACGAAACCTCAAGGGATTTGGACAAACGCTGGTAGGACCGTTCGAGAATTTTAGCGGCAAACGGCGCGAGCGGTTCGGAATCCTCGTAATAGTGAACGTCGAAGTGGTCGGTCGAAAGAACCTTCCAATCAAAATCCCGGTTCTTAACCTGATTCAGGCCAAAAGCCGGCATACCCGCCGATGAAACAGCGAAGCTGATTAGGAGGGTCAGGGCCGCCCGTCGGGGATGGCTCGTGATTACTCCTCTGCAGAATCGCCGGTTAGAAGCTGCCCAAGCGTCAGCGGCGGCGCTTCTTTCATATAGCGCTGAATACTCTTGCGCTCCTGAATCGCTTCAAAGCGTCGAATCGAGACCGACACCTCAAAGGTGGAATTCTGAACACCGATCACGATGCCGGAAATTTCATCTCCGACTTTAGGCCAAATCGGGGGAAGCTGCTCCCTCTTGTCGGGGCGACCGCGCGTTGGATCGCCGCCTTCGGTTTGCAATTCACGCACCGGGCAGAACCCTTTATCGCCCTTAGCGAGCTCGAGCCGCACGCCCTCTTTCGTAACTTCAACGACCTTGCCCGCGACGACTTTCTTCAAAGGATAACGCTTACGGATCGAATCGGCCGGATGCGGCTGCAGCTGCTTGATTCCCAGCGAAACCTTTCCGGTCTCAACATCAATCGAAACAACGCGTACTCGCAGTTTTGCCCCGCGCTTCACTTTCTTCTTTACTTCTTCGACATCTTTCCAAGCGACATCCTCATTCCGCACGAGGCCGTCCAATCCGCCGACATCGATAAAAATTCCATGCTCATTTACGCGCATGACGCGTCCGATCCGCACCATACCCGTTTTCAGTTCCTTCAGGAGATTCTCACGGCGCTCCTTCGCGTCTTCTTCAAGAACAGCCCGGCGGGATAGAATCACCTGCTGCTTTTCCTTATTCATCTCCAGGATATAGCACCGCACTCCTGTGCCGACGAGGGTTTCAGGCTTACGCACAGGCCGAAGGTCGGACTGGGAAGAAGGCATGAATCCGGACACACCGTTTAGATCAACAAGGAAGCCGCCTTTGATCGATGACATAACCTTGCCGCGCACGCGTGCCTTCTCCTCAAATGCTTTCGCGACTTGATCCCAACCAAGGCGCGCCCGCGCCTGCTTAGTAGACATTTGAGTCGGGGAATCCCCGCGACCGCGCTTTACCATAATAACGGGGATGCGCTTACCGGCTTCGGGAATTTGATCTTCCGGAAATTCCGCAATGGGAACAAAGGCCTCGCTCTTCTCTCCTACATCAATCAGAACCTGCTCTTTGTTCGCCTGGATCACTTTGACCCAAATCACTTCTTTATTTTTAAGCTTGTCATCCTGCGCGTCCTGCGCCTTCAGCAAGCTTTCCATCGTAGGCTCATCATCTTCAGCCTGCGATTTTTTATTGATATCCTTGGTGTCGCTGCTCATCGCACTTCCTCTCAATAACTTTATTTCTTTGAAATTTGTTTCCGCTTCTTCGACCGAATCATTTTCAGAATCTTTTCCGCAGTTTCCTGCATCGACATACTTGTCGAATCAATCACTATTGCATCCTTCGCTTGAGCCAGAGGATTAATCTTACGCTTCAGGTCGCCCATATCCCGCAAGACAATCGCTGCCTTAATCTTTTCAAAATTAGCCGGTTTACCAAGCTGCCGGAGCTGCTTCGTGCGGCGTTTCGCGCGCTCCTCGATCGTTGCATCCAAATAAATTTTGTAATCCGCGTCGGGGAAAACATTCGTCGTAATATCCCGACCTTCCATGACAATCGATCCCTCTTCACCGAGCTGCCGCTGCATATCACGCAAAATGGTGCGAACACCACCAATACCGGCGACGATGGAAGAATTCTTACTCACGCGTTCTTCGCGAATCTGCAGTGTAACTCCCTGGCCGTTGATATGCGTTTTTATAACAACGCCTTCGCCAACGGTCTTAAACGTCCAATCCATTTTCTTCGCGAGTCGAACCACTGCCGGTCCGTCGGTCAAATCGATCTTCTCTTCAAGCGCCTTCCACGTCAGCGCACGGTACATTTCGCCTGTGTTGATAAAACGATATCCCAGCTCTTTGGCGACCATGGTTCCGATCGTTGATTTCCCAACGCCGGCCGGTCCATCCATCGCGATAATAAGCCCCTTTCGCTTTTTCGTCATACCGCGTGCACCGTCTCACCCGTTTCGGTCGCCGCCAACGCAAGAACGCGCTTAAGAGCGCTCAATAGAAAACGATTTTGCGAATAAGATCCCACCGAAATTCGCACATGCCCTGTGAGTCCGTACTCGTCTAAGGGTCGTACAATCACGCCTTGCTGAAGCAGTTCTCGGAACAACGACTTGCCCGGAACCGGACTCTCCACGCATAAAAAGTTCGCGGCGGAGGGGAGACAGGGGAGACCCATAAACTCCAATGCCTCGGCAAGCTCTGTTCTATTGCTCGCCGTCTCGCGAAGAACACGCCGCAAGAACGCCTTGTCCTTAAGGGCCGCCCGAGCCGCCGATTGCGCCGGTAAATTAACATTGAAAGGCATTCGAATTCGGTCGATCCATTGGATCAGATCGGAGCTGGCTATTCCCAACCCCACCCGCAAACCGGCAAGGCCATAGGCCTTTGAAAAGGTGCGCAGCACAATTAAGTTCTTATGTTTCGGCAAAAATTCGGAGATGCTTTCCGGGAAATCCTTTAGTCCGGCGGCATAGTGATAATACGCCTCATCCAGGATCAACAAACAATTCTTCGGCAAGGAGCGCAGCAACACCGATACTTCCACGCGCGTGTTGTAAGTTCCCGTAGGATTATTAGGCGATGCAACAAAGACCATTTTTGTTTTTGAAGTCACCTTGCGTGCCATCGCGACGAGATCATGACGGAAGTTTTTCATGGGGACTTCATGAACCTTCGCACCCATCATTTTTGATTGCTGCTTGAACCGGATGAATCCGAACTGGGAACACACCACCTCATCACCCGGGCCCGCAAGAGTCTCACAAAGAAGGCGGATAATTTCGTCAGACCCATTACCGACAACAACTTGGTTTTCTGAAACACCAAATTCCGCTGCCGCTTCACGGCGGAGCATCGGGCTGGCCCCTTCGGGGTAAATCCAAACATCCTTCGCAGATTTTCGAAGAGAGGAGATCGCTTTAGGCGAGGGGCCGAGGAAGCTTTCGTTGGAGGCCAACTTCACCACACGCTTTATTCCCAGTTCCCGCTGAACCTCTGCGATCGGTTTGCCGGGCAGGTACGGTTTCGCATTCTTAAGCTCCGGACGAACCCGATTGGAAAGATTCATCGCGGGAGACCTCCAAATGCGAGCATGTTCCTGCGCTCATGATCCCTACGGTAAGAGAAGAAATCATCTTCACCGCATTTAGTGCACAACGAAGAAATTCCGATCGATTCAGACGCAAGCCCGGCTCGCTCGAGTTTCGCACGCGCTGCCGCGCCAAGATTTAGATGGGATTGCTCGAAGAACGAGGGCTCAAAATCATCTTTCAACTCAGATCCGACCTCGTAACAGCAGACTCCGATATGCGGACCGACCGCAGCGTATAATCGTCCCGAGAAACGGCCGACAGTCTCTTCAATAATGCCCGCGGCAATCCCTCTCCAACCTGCGTGGACAACACCAAGCCTAGAAAGTCCCTCATCCCAAACGAACAGAGGCAAACAATCAGCCACATAAACCCCAACGAGAAATCCGGGCCCCGCGATCCAACCGTCTCCAACAGAACCGGAATTGGTTAGGGCCGCTTCATGCACGACATTCCCATGAACCTGTTTAAGGGTGAGCGGAGCATCATCCAGGATCCCGGCTTCCCTGGCGGCGGCACTGCGGCGCTCCGCCTCCGCCATCGGACCCAGACCACGAGCCGTCAATCCGTGAGGGACCCCGAGAC
>JBFIEP010000197.1:0-5562 GCA_041603335.1 Elusimicrobiota bacterium
ATGGGCACCGACTATTCGCTTCAATGACGAAAGCGACTTCATCAATACCCCGGTTACCGACGACGAATTAAGCGGTTACAAGGTTGATCGCTCCACAACGGAATGTACCGACTTCAGCACGGTCGCGACCTTGCCGCTGGGCACAACAAAGTACACCGAGCTGGATACCGGTACGGCATACTACTACCGGATCACTTCCTTTAACCAGTACTTCCAATCGACGAGCCCGATCGTGCTCGCCTCATTGGGCGATCAAATCGCGTTTACCGGGGACTGTGTGAGCAACGTCCGGCTGCCCGAGGATATGCAGAATATCCTCCTTGACCCCGGTGGAGATCCGACCAAGCACATCCGGATTAAGCGCGAGACGGTGTTCTCGGAGAACAAGGGCAAGGTATTCAATACCGTCACCTTCCTCCCGATGCGCAACGGAAACGAACTCGTTGAGAACTTCGTGCTGCCGCGGCCCGTCCCCGTCAAGCTCCGCTACGACGCGACGCCTGACGGCACCCCGATCGCGGTTCAAGGGTTGGGTGTTGCCGGTGTTTCCGGTGGGCAGACCAAGGGTGTCGCGACAGCTCAAAACGGCGGCTACGCGCCGGCTGCAACCGTCGCCGGTTTGACCCCGGCGGCGGGTGCGGAAGCGCATCTTGGTATTTTCTGGAATAACGGTAAGGAATACGTGAAGCAGTACGGAACGGTTAACACGGCAGAGGAAACCGTTGAGATTAAAACACCGAACCTCGGTTCGTTCCAGGTTCGCGGCGTCTTCCGTGAATCCGGGGTGACCTTCGACGTTTCCAATATTACGACGCGCGTCATTACGCCTAATGGTGACGGCCGCAACGATGTGACGATTATGCTGTTCGATAACCCAACCGGCGAAGTGGTCGAAGGTGAAATTATGGACTTGCGCGGGATGCATGTAGCAGCGATGGTTCCCGGCCCGCAGCCCAATACCCTGCAGTGGGACGGTAAGATGAACGGCGCGGTCGTGACAAGCGGCGTGTACGTTTATCAGGTCAAGGCGGACGGAAAGACTTTCAACGGTACGTTTGTAGTGGTTCGTTAATATAAGGAGAGCAACGATGAAAAAGATTAATGAAATTCACGGAAACTTCGCAAAGGGAAATGCGCTGCGCTGGGGAATGATTCTTCTCGCCGCGGCGATCGCGGCGGTTTTAGCCGGCTCTTTGGAGACCGGGCGCGTACACGCCCAGGTCGGTTCCTCGTTTATGTTTAGCGAAGCGCGGGTTCGGGTTATTACACCCAACGGCGATTCGAAGAACGATGTTGCGATCCTCTGCTACGACAACCCGAAGGCTTCCGGAGTGCGCGCTGAGATCTTCACGCTTCGCGGCCGCAAGATTTCAGAGATGACCTTTGTTGGCAACGGGACTCCATTGGCCAACAATTGTCCGGTCATCCCGGGGCCCGCTTCAAATACGGAGGCCCTAACCTGGGACGGGAAGGCCTTCGGGGCCTCCGTGCGCAGCGGAATTTACATATACGTCCTCAAATCCGAGGACAAGGTGGTCACGGGGACCATCTTGGTGGTGAGGTAATCAACATGAAAAACTACACCAAACTCTCTCTGATGATTTTACTGGCGGGAAGCGTCTCCGCCCAGGCCGCGTTTGAAGACGTCGGCGTCGGTGCGCGTGTGACCGGTTTAGGAAATGCCTTCACCGCGATCGCTGACGACGTCTATTCGGTCTACTACAACCCGGCGGGACTCGGCACGATTGACCGTCCCCAGGCGGCGACGACGTATTCGCGCCTGTTGACCGGATTGTCGGACAACTCGAACCTGCAGAACTCGTTTGTGAGCTATGCGCGGCCCATTAAGCACGGACGTCACGGTGCGTGGGGCGGTGCGTGGAATCACTTCTCCCTCAGCGGTTTATACCGGGAGACGATGTTCTACGGTTCTTACGGCCGGCAGATCCTCGCCGAGAAGGCGCCGAACGGATTGTTCGCGGGTGCCTCGCTGAAATACATGAACCGTTCGGTCGGTTCGCTGGATCAGGCGGAGAACTCGTTCGGTAATACAGGTCAGGTTCAGACCGGTCAAGCGGATCCGGTTCTCCAGAAGGGTTCGATGTCGACGTTTGATCTGGATCTTGGCTTCTTATACCGGATTCGGCCGCGTTTGACGGCGGGACTGATGATTCAGCATCTCATGGAGCCCAATATCGCGATTGCCGGTGACGATACCGACAAGCTGGGGCGCAATATCAAGCTCGGAACCTCGTACCGCACGCCCTGGACGACGTTGGCGGGTGAATTGGACTTCCTGAAGGCGCCCGACGGCTCAACCGATAAGGTGTTCACGGTAGCGGGAGAGAAGTGGCTGCCGACGCTCCTGCACGGTGCGTTTGGCGTCCGCGGCTCGCTCGGGGTCGGCTCGCGCGACTACCGTCAGTTGACGCTTGGTCTCTCGTACAAGGTCTATAAGATGCAGATCGACTACAGCTTCGTTCTGCCGCTGGGCACGATCACGGGAACGTTCGGGAGTCACCGTATGGGAATGAGTTTCCTGTTCGGTCGACCGCGCGGCGCGGAGCCGAAGTTCGCCGAGGCGATCTTGGAGAATATGCGTGAGCTCGCCGAAGTCGGTACGCCGGAATTCCGGGCGCAGGCGGAACAGCTTGCACTCTACAAACGAACCGCGCAGCAGGAATTCCTGCGCCAGGCACGGGTCGACACGGGTGAGGGGCGTTTCGGCGACGCGAAACAGAAGCTCTACCAAGCCCTCGGGATGAACCCGAAGGACCGGAAGATTCAGGCAAGCCTCGAGGCCGTATCGCTGGTTGCCAGCGTCTACCCGGTTGTGGAAGGCTTCCGGGTCGATGCGGCCCAGGCCGCCCTCTACGAGGGTATTATGAGCTTCATCGCGGGGCGCGAGAAAAGCGCGCTGCAAAAGCTGGCGTATGCGCAAAGCTTGAACCCGGGAGAGGAGCGCTTGGAGCAGATGCTTCAGGTTGTCGAGCGCAAGGCCGGGTTGTCGCGGGAATTGCCGATTGCGGGGACAACGGCACCGACCGTCGGGAAGGAGAAAATCGTTGGTGCGACGATGGCCCTTATGGAAGTCGCGCTGCGCGAGAGCGAGTATGATCGTGTACTGAAGCTCTCGGGTGAGGTCCTCGAGATCGATCCGACCAACGTGCTGGCGTGGAAGCGCAAGGCCACCGCACTCTATGCGAAGAAAGAGCATGTGGGCGCGCTGCGGGCCCTGCGATCAGCGAAAAAGTTCGAGCGCCGCTCGGAAGAACGCAAAAAGCTCGAAAGCTACATCGACGCGATGGTGAAATTAATCGAGAAAATCAAGAACACCGGAGCAACCAGGCTGGCTGATATCCCCAAGAAGGATATTGCGCCTTCGAAGGGTAAGCCTTCACCGGTTATGATCCAGCGTCGTTACGAGGCGGGAGTTGATCTCTACGCCCAGGGACGGCTCGCCGAAGCGGCGAACATGTTCCAACAGATCCTGCGCTTGGATCCGGAAAATAAGTCGGCGCAACGGGCATTACGCCGGGTCCAGGCTGAAATCCTAACGGGGAATCGCTGAAAATAATAGGAAAAATCGCTAGAATGCTCTTATGACGCTTCGTACTAAGTTGACCCTCTCGGTCGTGGGCCTGTTTGCGGGTTCCATGGGCGTGCTCGGGTATTCCTTGATCCGGCTGCAAACCGGACAACTTCAAGAGGAGAGCCATAAGCGCTCGGGCATCATTGAAAGCACCGTCCGGCGCGCCGCGCAGGATGCGCTTGTTCAGCGTGATGAAATCCTGCTGCTGTCTTTCGTTAAGTTTATGGCGAAAGAATACCCTTCGCTCTCTTATGTGAAGGTCTCCTGGGAAGGAGGATCGCGGGTACGAAAGCATCATATCGGGGACCGCAACCCTCCTGCGAGTGTTGTGGAGAGTTCCTTTAAGGTTACAGACCCGACGGACAGTAAGCGTAGGGCGACTGTTGTCGTTGGGGTTGATACCGCGATCCTGAATCAACGGGTCGATGACGAAAGCGGTCGACTACGACGGGATTTGCTTCGTTTGTTCGGAATCGCGATGCTCATCGCCATCGTGTTCTCGGATTGGTTTGCGCGTAAGATCACGCGCCCGCTATCGGCGTTATCCCAGGTCGCCGGTCAGATCGGCCGCGGTAAGCTGGGCATGCGTCTGGAGTGGGATTCGAAGGATGAAATCGGCGAACTTGTGCAGGGGTTTAACCATATGTCGCTGCGTCTGGAAGAACTCGATGCAATGAAGAAGGATTTCGTCTCGGCGGTTACGCACGAATTGCGCTCCCCCCTCGGTGCGATCGAGTCGTTTTTGAATCTAATGGAACCTAAATTCAAAACAGAAGACCCCAAGGCGATCGCCCAGTCCCGGGTTTACTTCGATCGAATTAAGGTAAATGTTTCCCGTTTATCGGGTTTTATTAACGATCTTCTCGATGTGGCGAAAATCGAGAGAGGAAAGATGGAGTGTACGCTTAAGCCCATCCGCATCCAAAACGTGGCCTCAGACGTAGTTCAGTTTTTTGAAGGCAAGGCCCTGGAGCAGGGTGTTAAGATTCAAAACCGCTTGGATCCCAATACGACTCAGGTGAACGGGGATGCCGAGCGCCTGCGGCAGGTTTTTGTGAATCTGATATCCAATGCCCTGAAATTCACCCCGGAAGGCGGGACTATTTGGGTACAAGGGGAGCAATTCCGCGAAGATAACGAGAAGTGGCTCGAGGTGTCGGTGATCGATACCGGAAAGGGTATGGACCAGGCCGACATGAACCGCTTGTTTAAGAAGTTCGAGCAGGGTAAAAACTCCACCACCCGTGTGGCCGGGCATCATGGTACCGGGCTTGGTCTCGTGATTGTTAAGTCGATTGTAGAGGCGCACGGCGGAAAAGTCAGTGTGAAGTCCCAGGTTGGTAAAGGGACGCAATTCCTTTTCAACGTAAAAATGGCGTGAGGTGACAATGGCGACAAAAGTATTGGTCGTGGATGACGAAGAAGATTACCGGTTGATCATTAAGGACGTCCTTGAAGGGGCGGGATATGAAGTCCGGACCGCTGAACATGGGGAAGACGGTCTGGAAGTGGCGAAGGAATTCTCTCCCGAAGTGATCCTTGTCGATTGGATGATGCCGCGCATGGATGGGGAGACCTTCGTTCAAACGCTGCGTCGGGATGAGTCTAAGAAGGATATTCCGATCATCATGCTGACGGTGAAGCAGACCGCTGATGACGAGCTGGAAGCCCTGCATTTCGGTGTGGACGACTTTATTATTAAGCCATTCCAGCCCGAAGATCTTCTCGCGCGAATGCGTGCTGTGGCGCGGAGGGCAGGGAGCTGAAGCGGCTGTTTTGGGCCATCCTGATCGGACGGCCCGCGGCATCGACGCTGCGCGAAGCGCGGCGGGATCTCGCGACGGCAGGTGCGGACGTTAAATGGGTCTCCGACGATCATTTCCATATGACCTTGGCGTTTCTTGGAAATCAGCAAGAAGAGAAGATCGGAGACGTTATCCGGGCCGGTGAGCTTGCCGCTCAATTCACGC
>JBFIEP010000198.1:0-5552 GCA_041603335.1 Elusimicrobiota bacterium
CCTCTTCAAAATAATTACTGGCCTCGATCACTTCCGGAGAAATTTCCGAGACCGTAACAGAACGAACCGGATGCACTAAAGCCGCCCCAACACTCACGCCGCTGCCAAGACCCACAATCAATACATCCTTCGCATCCGGACGCAGAAAGAGAGGAATATGAGAAAGGAGGGCCTGCGTTGTCATATCGCTGCCATCGGTCGCGTCGACCTTTCCGTTTATGCGCAGTTGCGTGATATTCGACATACGCGTAACGGCAACCGTCGCATTAGCCCCGTCCCGGTAGTAGAGCATCTCAACATTGTCGCGAATAAAGTCCCTAAATTCCTTGGCGGTAGATGCCGCAGTCCCCGGCCTATAAAGGTATCCACCCATCACCAAACCCCGCATCTCCCATGGTCCGCCAAAAACCGCGAATGCGCCTCCTAGCAAAACACAGGAAATCGCGAACCGCGAGAGCAGAACCGACGCGCCCGCGATCAGATTCAGCATCGCCGCCGCGCAAAAAAGCCCCCGGAGTCCCAACGCCGGCATCAACACTAATCCGGCAAGCCCGGCGCCTAATACGTTGCCGATGGTATTCAATCCAAACACGGTCCCGATCGCCGCTCCAAATTTCAACCGGCTCCGCGACCGGGATTCTGCGTCAGCCGCAACCGGCAGGGCAGCCCCCAGCAAAGAAGCGGGGATGAGCATGACAATAAAACAAAACAGGAACTTCGCGCCTTCGTAGGCTAGGTACCACCCCGGAGTACGCGGGATGCGCGCACCCAGCACATGAAAAATAAACGGCAAGTGCTCGTAGAGAGGCATTGACGCGAGAACAGCCAATCCAATCGTAAGCTGCAATGCGCCGAACCATTTAAGCGGATCCTTGATTCGCGATATCGCCCAGCGAATAACAGCTCCGCCGATCGAGACTCCCGCAACAAAGGATGCCAGCATCACCGTAAACGTATAAGTCGAAGCACCGAGAGAAAGTCCAAGCAGACGGATCCAGCCGATTTCATAGCAGAGCGCAGCAAACCCGGAGATAAATACGGCGCCGAGCAAACTCAGACGCCGCGCCTGAGACAACTTGATGGCAGACGGCACCGCCTCCACGACAGTTCCGCCCCGGCCTGAAAATCCGAACGCTGCAACCCCGACAAGAATATTAATCGTCGCGGCCGCCGTCCCGGAGAGGTCGATGCCTAGCACGGGGATAGCCCAAAACCCTGCAAAAAGAACACCCAAGGCTGCGCCCGCGCTGTTAAGAGAATAGAGGGAAGCAATTCCTTCGCCGGTGGCCGCGCCCCGCGCAGCGGCAGCGCGAACCAGCGGCGGGAGAGTCCCCCCCATCAATGCCGTCGGAATCAGTAAAAAGAGCACGGACGCCCAACCCGGGGTACCCGCAAAAATCCGCGGCGCAATCACCCCGCAAAGACCGATCCCTATTTCAAGGCGTCCGTAAAATCTAAGCGGATTTTCAACACGATCAGACCACGCACCAATCACCCCGTAGCCAAGGGCCATGCCGCCTAGAAATGCACCCAGGACGACGGCGTGCGCGGCGGCCGTGTTGCCGAAATGAAGCGCTAGCGCCTCCGCCCAAACGACTTCATAGACAAGACCCGCGAATCCGGAAAGGAAAACTAATGGGAAGAGAGTTCTCGTGGTTTTATCCCCGCAAGCGAGGTGCAAGCCAATTGACAACACGACGCGTGAGCCACGCGCGGTGCTGCAGGAAGTCGTGATTGGCTCCCTTCGCGAGAACCAGTTTAAATCGGGATTTATCGGAGGCCGCTTTCAGACGCTCGGACGCCGCAACAGGAATGACCTCATCGTCAGTTCCATGAATGACCAAAAAATCGGCCTGTGATTTTGCGACGGCCTTAACGGGAGCGTAGCGGGTTACGGCTTTACGAAAATCGCCGACCAACGCGCTCGGCGACGCCACCCGAATCGGCCCGCAATGGGAACGAATAAAAGGAGCGTTGGAAGGCGAAACCATCTCGGGACCGCCGACCGGGGCAACCGCGACCGCGGCACGGATGTCTCGCGCGGCACCAGCGAGATTTAAAGCGGTCCACCCTCCCATGGAAAAGCCAAACACACCCAATCGGTTCCCGTTTACTTCGGACTGCCGCGCGAGAAAACGCAATCCCGCCTTAGCTTGGTCCACCAAGGAAGAAAATCGATAATTCCCCTCACTGCCCCACGCGCCCTGAAAATGAAGCCGGAAAGTGGCGATTCCTTTTGCCAGCAGGGCGCGCTGGATATCGACGTTTTGCTCGGAACCCGGAAATCCATGCAGCATCAGGACTCCGGGGACCTTACGGCGTAGTCCAGGAGTGGCTAAAACGCCGACCATTTTTATACCGCGAAATCGGAAGGTTTCCGCCGCGCTTCGAAATGCCATAAATAAATTGTGCCTAAAAAACCCCTTGAAATAAAAGGGAAATTTGATTGAAATACAGGGTGCCTGAGCTTCGTACAATAAAAGAGAGACTGCCCATCAGCACCGGGAACCGGGGAGCCTCGGCGACAGGACACCAACAGTGATCGACGCCAAAACAATCGTGGAACAATATACATCGTTTGCATACACGATGGCGTTTCGATTGACCGGCAACCAAGCCGAGGCCTGGGACCTTACGCAAAACGCGATGCTTCGCGTGATGCGCAGTTTTTCAACTTATGACCAGAAATATAAAGTCGAACAATG
Source organism: Elusimicrobiota bacterium (assembly GCA_041603335.1). Lineage (GTDB taxonomy): Bacteria > Elusimicrobiota > Elusimicrobia > UBA1565 > UBA1565 > UBA1565. The sequence continues at coordinate 2,706 of JBFIEP010000198.1, forward strand.
GCTGTACCGCATCGTCAAAAACCTCTTCATTGACCGCAAGCGTCAAATCAAACGGAAGAGGGAGTCGACGCTTGAGCGCGATAACCGGGACGGAGAAGACCGGCTGGCGCCCGTGGATACCCTTGTGGACCCGGCTCGCACCCCTGAACAAGAGGCCGATCAAAAGGATAGACGCAACGCGGTTCAGGAGGCTCTCATGACCCTTCCCGATGAAATGAAATTAGCGATCTCACTTGTAGATATCGATGGCTATTCTTATGAAGAAGCCGCGAGGATGCTTGAAATTCCAACCTCGACGCTGGGCGTCCGGATTTACCGCGGTCGAAAACAAATGAAGGAACGGTTGAAGCCGTTCATGGAGGGACGGGCATGAGTATGTTCACATGCTGGAGCGTCAAAAACGTTCTCGACCTTTTTGTAGACCACCGCCTAACCCGGGATGCCGACGACTGGGTCGCGGAGCATCTCCAGGACTGCGACGCCTGCAGGGAAAAAGCGCAGGCACTCGCGCCGCTCGATGAGTTACGCTCAGAAGCCGTCCCTCTTCCGGCAGGACTCAAAGATTCCATTCTAAAAGCATTTGAAGAAGGTGAAACCTCTGCCGCGTGGACTCCGTCTTTTCAACCCGCACAAGGACTCGCTCTCCTTTATTGCCTAGCCCTTGCCGGAATCCATTCCGCCGACAAACCCGTATCCCAAAACACGGCACCGACCGCCGCCGAGGATGTCCGATGAACGGTCGACTAGCCTCCTTTTGGGAAAACGCTGGAAGCGCGACACTCATCGCAGCCGCGTTTCTACTGCCGTTGGCATTCTATCTAGAAACCTTCGACCCTACCCTCATCAAGCACTTGACCCTCGGTATTGCCGCGACGCTTGCTGCCGCCTTTTGGGCTGCCCGGCAAATGGAAACCGGCCGCATCGAAATTCCTGTTTCACGCGCTTTGCCGTGCGCCTTAGCCGCTGTTGCACTAACGTGGGCTGTATTTTCTTATGTTGTCGGCGACCCGGCCTCGGCGTCCTGCCTTTCGGCGCTTCGATCCGTTTCGTTTCTCCTTCTCTTCGGGGCGCTGCTTCTGGGTCCGAGCTCGACCGGATTTGCAGACTCGCTTTCCGCTTCGCTTACCGCTGCGGGCGCACTCGCTGTTTTCTCCGGCGCCGCCGCGACACTGGATGCGGCGCACCGCGCACAGTTGGCGGTGTTATCCGCCGCGGTAGTCCCGCTGGCTCTTGCACGCTGGTCCGATCCGGAAAAGGCGATGGTCCCCCGCGCGGTTGCGGCGGTTTGCGCACTCGCTTCCTTATGGAACGTGGTCAACCACGGAGGAGCGGACGCATTCGCAGCGCTCGCCGTTGGAGGCTTCGCATATTGGGCAACGACCGCCTCCCTCATGCACGATGAACGCCAAAGGGTTTCCGGATTCGCCGGACTCGCAACCGTTCCGCTGGCCGCGTGGGCCTTCGCCTCCCGCCCCGACGCGGCATTGCTTGACGCCGCCGCCCGCTGGACGGCGGCACGCGCCGCGTCTGACGCCGCTTGGGGAATGCGTCCATGGGCAGGCACAGGCCTGGGAAGCCTAAACGAAGCTGCCGCGGCCGAACCCTTTGCGACCGCCGCCGAGACCGGAGCCTTCGGACTCGCGATTTGGGGATTATTTGCTGCCGCCGCACTTTGGCTGTCCTGGCGCGAGGTTCGCCGCCGTTCCCAACACGGGGAATACCGCACCGCCGGAGTCCTTGCCGGACAGCGTTCGGCCTACGCCGCCTTACTCACCGCCGGAGCGCTGGGTGCCGCTACCCGCTCACCCGCCATCGGCGCGGCCGCCTGGCTGCTCGCCGCCTCCCTCATCGGACTCTCAACCGAACGGGGTTCGTCCCACGTTTATATCTTTCCTATTCCGGCGCCGGCCGGCCTACGCCGCGCGATGCTCGTTCCGGTCGCGGGGATACTCGCCCTCCTATGCTCCTGGAGCACAACGCAGTGGAAATCGGACACCAACCTTAATCAGGGCGTCTTTGAAATGCGCCGCGGCAGCTCCGATGCCGCTCTCCGCTTCCTTTCAAAAGTCGACCTAAGCCATCACGAAGCCGCCCGCGCTCATTTCCTTTCCGCGGAAATCTACTTTAAGCAAGGCGAGTTGGATAAGGCCCTCGCCCTGTATCGTCAAACCAATATGCTCGAACCCGGTCACAAAAAGGCCGGACTGCGCGAAGGCATCGTGCTCGCAAAACTCGGCCTCTACGGCGAGTCGCAGCGGGCCCTTACGACCTTCATTGCCGCACGTCCAGACACCGCCGACGCCTACGAAGCGCTCATCGATGTCGAACAAAATCTGGGCCGCACCCCCCGCGCGCGCAATGCAGCGCTTCAGCTTGTACGCATCAACCCCGATGAACCGCGCTACTGGCGCCTGCTTGCCGAGCAATACCACGGCCTGCACCGCACCCAAACGGCGCGGCGTCTCTTCGAAAAAGCGACCAACGTCGGGGAGCTTGTAAAAATGAATACCGACGCTACGCGCGGCTGATAAAAAAACAAACGGCATTACTCACCCCTCTATTTCACCCATCTCCGCGCCGGTGCTACGCACCGGGTCTTCGACGCCGAGGGGAGATGCGCGCTCCTTGCTTAAAATTAATTAATTTATTTTGGAGAGGGCCCATGCTCCCTCAGGGTCTTCGACGCCTGGGGGGAGTAACCTTTATTTCCAACCCGCATGGACTGGAATATCAAGTGGCGGCAAAACGCTGACGTCTCAACTTGATATTCCAGGCCAGACCCCGTTGAAAAAATGGTTTCGCGCCTCGGGCGCGATGCTTGAAGATTTGAACGCAAATCTCCAAGCC
>JBFIEP010000199.1:0-5547 GCA_041603335.1 Elusimicrobiota bacterium
CGTGGCGACGCGGCAATCACTTCGAGTTGCTCAACGATGCCCCGGCATTCTACCCGGCGATGCTGGGAGCGATCGATGCCGCGCGATTCAGCATCGATCTGGAGATGTATCTGTTCGAGTCCGGACATGTCGCCGATAAATTCAAAGTATTTCTTGAAACGCGTCTCAGACAGCATTAACGAGGTGTTGGCGCAGACCTCATGCGCCTTGCCTTCAAGGAATCGATGATGGTCATCCAAATCGAAATATCTCGGAGACTCCGACATCGTCCCCTTGTACACAACCGCCTGTCCGTAGTCCTCACAGGCATCTTCGAGCGCGGGAATTTTAAACAAGCGATACGTCGCGGAATAAAAATTAATATGTCCGGCCTTCTTTTTTAACTCCGCGTTGCCAAGCTCGAGGGGGCGGGACTCCACCAGCCGCGGGTCGGAGAATCCGGCACCTTTTGCAAGCCTGAGAAAATCATTCCAATACAGCGCCCCCGAAAGGCATTCCCCATAGAGGACTTTATCTTCCTGAAGCTCGATTGGAATACGGCGATCGGCATACACATCGGAAAAATAAAGCTCCCCGCCGTTTTTCAGGACACGCCAGGCTTCATCCAATACGGACTTCTTGTCCTTCGCGAGATTAATCACGCAGTTGGAAACGATTAAATCGAAGGAAGCATCTTCAAGACCGACATCGGAAAGCCGCTCGATATTTCCATGCTTAAACTCGACATTCGATTTCCCAAAGCCGAATGCTTCAGTGTGGAAGTCGAGATGTTTATTGGCAACCGCCAACTGCTCTTCGGTCATGTCGATTCCGACCACGCGTCCTTTCTCACCAACGAGCTGGGACATGACATAACAATCACGGCCGGATCCGGAGCCTAAATCGAGAACGGAGAGGTCTTTAATGTCGTGCGGAACGGTAAGACCGCATCCGTAATACTTCGAGACAACTTCATCGTGGATCTTTCCGAGCGCCTTACGGATATAGTCGGGAACAGAACCCGGATCGCAGCAGGCGTTGGTTTTTAAGTCCGCGTTTGATTCGAGGGTTTTTCCGTAATATTCGCGGACGTTCTCTTCCACTTTTGAAGCCATTTATCGTTCTCCGATCTACGTTGGTTTAGTAGATTCTATCCTTAATTGAGTGATCTTCCCAGGCCAAGCGTTACAGAGGGGAATCTCCCTTTAAGGCCTATATTCTAATAGGTCCTTTGGTGCTATAATCCAGCCTATGAGAAATCTACTCCTAGCCCTGATGGTTCTTCCCGCTTTTGCCGCTCCTGCGGCCTCCGCATCGATTGAAGGATTACGCGCCGGTGTCGCCCTCCGCGCCCCTGTCGCCCAAAAACGCTTTAAAGCAAGCCGCTATGTTTCCCTCAGCGGTTATGTAAACCTCCGCGGAAACGGGTATATCCGGGAGGGTGCAACCTATATCCGTGTCGACCTTTCGGGAAATACGACGCTCCACGGCTCGGGAGCCCAAACCTCTACGGTCTGGGTCCGCGAATCAGTCAATATCCGATTACGGGAAGGACAAACCTACGTGAATGAAACCGTCAATGTTTCAGAATACGTCCAGGTCTACGACCGCGGACGTCATGTAGGAAGCACCTATGTCCGGGGTTCGATTCGCGTCTCGGGACGTGTTTCCGGTTCGTACCTGCACCTGTCGGGTTCGGGGAATTTAAGCGGTTCCCTCTTCGTTCGCGACCCGCGCTAAACGCTAAAGACGGAGCAGTCGGGCGTCCAAGGCGGAACGCAAACAGCGATAAAAACGAGGGGATCTTCCCCATCGTTGAAAATCTGATGTTCTTTCTTTGGAAGGATTACAACGCCGTCCCCCGCCCCCATAGACGTCTCCACTCCATCAATCACCATCCGCGCCTTTCCGGAAAGGATGTAATAACTTTCCTCGGCAACAGGATGATGATGGTTCAACGACGCTTTCCCGGGTGCGATTTCGATGTGCGCGAGGCTGTGCTGAATTCCATCGGGACCAACAGCTTTCCCGAAGAATTCCCGAACCGTTTCACCGTGCTCTGAGTCAAACGGCTTTAAATCGTCTTTACGACGGATCGTCATCCATTTTCTTTTTAGGAAGAACTTCCACAGCGTCCGCCATGATCGTAATTTCCGTCCGGCCTTTCCTAATCTTCCGGGGCTTCTCGCCGGCGGCTCCCGCCCGATCGTCTTCATAATGCTGAGCGGCTTTCCGGGAAAGGCGCTTCACTTTCAGCTTGCCTTGCACAAGAGCGCGGTGTCCCGCGATATCCTTCGGGACAAAATATTTGTAATCCTTGAAGCGAATTCGAACGAGCGCGCCGGAATCATCCCCCGTCATCACGAGCCAGCACCCCTTCGTCTGACACACACTGGTCACCCGCCCTTCAACCAAGACGCCCTTATTCTTCAACTTCTTCGAACGAGCGGCGCACTCATCAACGGAAATCGGATCGGCTTTCTCGGAAATCATCCCCCGCCGAACGACACCGTCCGAATCGACCGCGCTGCGGGCCTCTTCGGACCATCCTTTGTGACTCTTACCCGCCCATAACGCCGCGGGGAGAATAAATACGGCTGCGAAGACCAAGATTCGTTTCATGATGTAATTATAGAATAAACACATGAAACCCTATCTAGCCGCCTATGCCGCCGCCATAATCTGCTATGGAGCAATGGACCTTCTCTGGGTAGGTGTCGCCGCCCATGAAACCTATCGCCGCAGTCTCGGACATCTCATGTCGGATTCCGTTCGCTGGGGTGCGGTCGCGCTGTTCTACCCTCTCTATGCCGCCGGAGTCGTTTATTTCGCAGCCCGCCCCGGGATGCAAGCGGGCTCAATTGCAGCCGCCGCCGCGCACGGGGCCGCACTCGGATTCCTGGTTTATGGGACATACGATTTGACGAATTTGGCGCTTCTAAAAGGGTGGACCCCCGGAATTTCCGCCATGGATATCGCCTGGGGGACCGTTTTGACGGCATTTGTTTCTTCAGCGGCGTGCTGCGCCGGCCGCTGGCTCACTTAAGCGCCATCATAAAATGGGGCAACTTCGTTGCTTGACTCATACAGTCACGTTATGAATCCCCATAATCCAAAACAGGACACCCAATTTCTCCCGGCCGAACGCTCGACTCGGGATTCACTCATACAGGACTTCAGTGCTCTTCAGGAAATTCCTTTTTTCAAAGAGATTCTTAACACCATTCCGGAAGGACTTCTGATTCTTAATCACGAGCGTCAGATTGTTTTTTGCAACACAGCCTTTCTTGAGAAGGTGAAAATCAAGGATATACAGGACATTTTGGGGGTCCGCCTCGGAGAGGCCCTCCAATGCATTCACTCCGATGAAACTCCCGGTGGGTGCGGAACAACCGAATTTTGTCGAGACTGCGGCGCCCCCAAAGCCCTGATCATGGCCACCATGGGTAAACGCGGAGAAGCAGAATGCCGCATTAGTCAAAAATCCGGAGAAGCGCTCGACATCAAGGTTTGGACCTCAAAATTTGAAGTCGAAGGAAATTCCTATATGTCGTTTGCGATCACCGATATCTCAGACACGAAACGCCGACGGTCTCTCGAACGCCTCTTTTTCCACGACATCCTAAATACAGCGGGCAATCTCCAAGGAGTGGCGGATTTGTTCGAGGAGGCTCCAACCGAGCAGAACCACGAGCTCATGAAATTAGTGAGGACTCTCTCCGAAGAACTTATTGACGAAATCGAATCCCAAAGGGAAATTGCTCTCGCGGAAAGCGGCGAATTAGACCCGAAACCCGAAGTATTGGATTCTTTGGAAATTCTTGAAACTGTCGTCTTCGCCTACCGCCACCATCCCGCCTGTTTCGGAAAAAAGTTGATGATCGATCCGGAGTCGGAATCGGCTCCCCTAAGACTCGACAAAACCCTTATTCGCCGAGTTGTCGGGAACATGATCATGAACGCTCTTGAGGCGTCCTCAGAAGGCGACTGCGTCGATGTCGGCGCCGCCGCCCTTGATGGGGTCATTCAGTTCTGGGTACACAACCCCGCAGTGATGTCGGATGCCGTTCGACACCAAGTTTTCCAGCGCTCCTTTTCAACAAAAGGCGCGGGTCGCGGACTCGGCACCTACAGCATTAAGCTTCTCGTTGAACGCTACATGAACGGAACGGCTTCATTCTCCTCCAATAAAGACAAAGGGACGCGATTCACCGTCGACCTCCCCCTCGATACCCAGGTTTGCTAGGATTTTAACCACCAGGAGGTCCGTCATGCCGACCCTAACAGCTCCTTCCCGTAATTCAGATACTCCCCACTTGCGCCCCCGACGCGGCATCTACAAAGAAATCGCAGCGCCCTCCCTAAAGGACTCCGCGTTCTATGAAGATATCGATGTCGCCTACCGCGCCCTCACCGCGATCCTTTTCAATTTCTCCTCATCCGGCCATCCCGGCGGAAGTATTTCGGCCGGAAAGACAATGGCAGGACTCATCTTCAAAACCATGGATTACGACTTCGCAAAGCCCGACCGGGAAGACTCCGACATAGTTATTTTTGCAGGCGGTCACAAAGCGATGGGAATGTACGGGATGTGGGCCATCCGGGACGAACTCGTTAAAGCGGCAAATCCCAAATTGCTCGCCGGCGTAAAACGCCGCATGCGTTTTGAAGATCTTCTAGGATTTCGCCGTAATCCGACACAGGGGACGCCTTTATTTAAGAAATTCAATTCAAAACCTCTCGATGGACATCCGACCCCGATCGTTCCCTTTGTACCGGTCGCGACCGGACCCAGCGGCGTGGGCGTTTGTTCGGCAGTAGGACTTTCCATTGGGGCCAAGGACGTCTACGGCGCCGATGCACCCAAGGCGCATGTCATTGAGGGCGAAGGCGGCATGACTCCGGGCCGGGTCCACGAAGTCATCGCGGCCGCCGTCACCAACGGCTTATCGAACCTCTTTATGCACATCGATTGGAATCAGGCATCGATTGACTCGGACGCCGTTTGCGCGCTGGATGATGTACCGGGAGACTATGTGCAATGGGATCCCGTTGAACTCATGCGCTTACATGATTGGAATGTGATTTACGCAGGAAACGGTCATGATGTCGCGAATGTACACGCCGCACTCGATGCGGCTTCAGAAATCGACAACGACCTTCCGACCGCGATCGTCTACCGCACCGTGAAAGGCTGGCGCTACGGCGTCGAAGGGAAAAAATCGCACGGCGGCGGTCATAAGTTCGGATCAGAAGGGTATCACGAGGCGCTTCGACCGTTTGAAGAACGATTCGGGATGAAATTTCCCCGTCTCGAACAGGGACTCGACAAAAAGGCTCACGAACAGGCTTACTGGGATACGCTATCAGCGATGAAGAAGGCTCTCGTCGCACACCCCGGCCTGGCGAAATCGGCCGCCGCAAAGGTCAAGGCGTCCCAAGACCGCCTCAACCGCCGAAAGCGAAAAGTTCGTCCCGGAGTGAACCTTTCGAAAATCTACAGTGCGGCGGTTGATGCGAAGAAAACGCCGCCGGATCTCATCAACTCACCGAAGGAATCCCAAACCC
>JBFIEP010000200.1:0-5547 GCA_041603335.1 Elusimicrobiota bacterium
CGAGACAACCGCAAATGCGGCTCTTGCGAGAGCTGGGGGCACGATGAGCGGCTCGATTGCGATGGGCACCAACAAGCTAACCAATCTCGGGGCGGGAACCGTTAATGGAGATTCGGTCCGCTACAACGAATTTTCGGCAGTCGAGACAACCGCAAATGCGGCTCTTGCGAGAGCTGGGGGCACGATGAGCGGCTCGATTGCGATGGGCACCAACAAGCTAACCAATCTCGGGGCGGGAACCGTTAATGGAGATTCAGTTCGTTACAATGAATTTGCCGCTGTTGAGACGACGGCTAACGCAGCTCTTGCGAGAGCTGGGGGCACGATGTCAGGTGTAATCGCCATGGGCACCAATAAGATCACGGGCGTGGCGTCGGGAACCGCGACTGGTGACGCGCTGCATTTTGGTCAGATTCTGACATTCAACTCAAATGCCGGGGCGGGTGGAGCCGGAAGCGAACTGATGACCGTAACGGGTCTCCTTGCAACCGACACCGTTCTTGCGGTTACACAAACTACCGCTGGGGCGACCAGTTTACCAATGATAGGCTACGGTGCGCCTGGCGCGGCTACAATGACCATCACTTGGGCTGCAGATCCCGGCGCTGGAGCAATTGTAAAGGTGGCAGTTCTACGATAGAGCTTCCACTGCTATAATATATACGTGACAACGCTTCTTCTCACCCTCGGGGTCGTTGGCGTCTGCTTCTTCGGGATGGCGATCGGTCTTATCCTCAAAAAGAAGCCGCTAGGCGGCTCCTGCGGGGGGGCTTCTTCAAAACCTCCAGGAATGGAATGCGAGGGCTGCCCGGGTGACGGTTCTAAATGCGAAGAGAAGGAAGTTACCGGGGCCAGCCGTCGGTCTTAACCGCCCGAAACTCTCCGGAAGCATCCCCGACCAGCAGTAACCCTTCCAACTCCGGATCCGCATCAAGAAACGCCTTTCCAGCCGTTTCTCCAAGAATCATTACAGCCGTTGCGGCCGCATCGGCTTCCATGCAGGAAGGAGCGAGGACCGAGACTGCCGCCAGTTTATGGGTGATTGGACGTCCGGTGCGGGGGTCAATAAAATGGGAATAGCGTTTGCCGTCGCGCATATAGAAATTGCGGTAGCCGCCGGAAGAGGCGAGGCCTTTGCCGTTTACCTTCACAACGGCGCTCAGGGCGCTGCCAACCGGAGCTCCATCACGGGGAGTCTCAATCCCGAACGTCCAACGTTCACCCTTCTGATTAAGACCGCGCGCGTAAACCTCTCCGCCGATTTCGACCATGTAGTTTTTAATGCCCCGCTCGACGAGCATGGCAGCGATGGAATCAACGCCGTAGCCCTTCGCTATCGCTGATAGATCGAGCCGCATCCCCGGTGACTTTTTAAGCAGTCTCCACGGAGATTCTTCAACAACAAGTGATTCCCAGCCGATGGATTTTAAAGCCGTCTTGATTTGTTCCTGGGTAGGGACGCGTTCCGGGGTAGCCTCCGGACCAAACCCCCATAATTCAACAAGCGGACCGATGGTGGGATCAAAGGCTCCCTTGGTTCGCTTCGCAAAGTCCAGGCCGGCTTTCACGACAAAGGCGGTTTCATCCGAAATAGGAAAGCTCTTTAAATTCTTTTGGCTGTTAAAAAGGGAAAGCTCGCTGCTCGGGTCGTAGGTCGACATCAGCGCATTGATTTCATTGAGTCTGGTCTCAATCGCTGAATGAATTGCCGCCTGATCTTTTGAAGAGAGTCGCTCTCCGGAGAGCTTAACCGTATAAGTCGTTCCCATCGTACGCCCGGTGAGAACGGCTTGTCCGGGCAAACGCGGGGAACAGCCGGTGAGGAGGAGAAGCAGCCCGAGTCTGGCGATCAACCGAAGTCGTCGAAGGCGATCATGTCTTTCTCGACGCCCATGTCGTAAAGCATCTTTTGGACCGCAGAGAGCATCATCGGGGGCCCGCAGAGATAGTATTCGATCTCTCCGGGATCTTCATGTTTGGAAAGATAATTATCGAGCACGACCTGGTGGATGAATCCGGTTTTCCCCGTCCAATTATCTTCCGGGAGAGCGTCGGATAACGCCAGATGAAACGTGAAATTCGGAAATTCTTTTTCAATAGCACGGAATTGGTCTTCATAAAAGACTTCCCGTAGCGAGCGCGCACCGTACCAGTAGCTGACCTTACGGCCGGTTCTAAGGGTGTGGAAGAGATGGAAAATATGGGAGCGCAGCGGAGCCATGCCCGCACCGCCTCCGATGTACATCATTTCTCTTTCCGTTTCTTTAATAAAGAACTCACCGTAGGGGCCGGAGACTATGACTTCATCGCCGGGTTTAAGATTGAAAATATAGGACGACGCTATGCCGGGGGGGATGCCGGTCGTTCGGGGAGGAGGAGACGCGATGCGGACGTTGAGCATCACGATGTTCCCTTCGGCGGGGTGATTCGCCATGGAATAAGCGCGGTCGCATTGTTCATCGTTATTGGCGATATTATCCCAAACCTTGAACTTATCCCAATCACCTTGGTATTCCTTCTCGATATCGAAATTATGGTAGTCGAGATTCTTGTAGGCCGGGATTTCAATTTGGATGTAGCCGCCGGATTCAAAGCCGATCGTTTGGCCATCCTGAACCTCGAGAACCAACTCCTTAATGAAGGTCGCCACGTTATTATTGGACCGGACCTTCGTTTTGAATTTCTGAATGCCGAAAATCTCATCCGGTACAACGATTTCCATGTCCTGCTTGATTTTAACCTGGCACCCCAAACGCCAATGATTCTTCTGTTCGGCGCGGGTTAGATGCCCAGTCTCGGTTGGAAGCACATCGCCGCCGCCGGCAAGGACCTGACATTTGCACATGGCGCATGTTCCGCCTCCGCCGCAAGCGGATGGCAGGAAAACGCTTTTTGAAGAGAGAGCCGAAAGAAGTGTTTGGCCGGCGGGGACGTGGATCGCCTTCTCTTCGTCTTCATTAATACCGATCCTTACGTCACCACTCGCAACCAGTTGTTTCTCGACGATGGAAACAAGAGCGACCATGAGTAAAATCACGCCCGTGAAAACTGCAACGCTGATGAGAACGAAGCCGATGCTTCCCATTAGAGGCTAATCCCCGAGAAGCACATGAAGGCCATCGCCATGAGTCCCGTTAGGAGGAAGGTCATCCCGAGTCCTCGTAGACCCGTTGGAATGTTTGAATATCGAATTTTGTGACGCATCGCCGCCATGGCCACAATGGCTAATGCCCAACCGACGCCTGAGCCGAAACCGAAAACGATTGATTCCCCTAAGCCGTATTGTCTCTCGACTAGGAAAAGGGAGGCTCCCAGAATTGCGCAGTTAACTGCGATGAGCGGAAGGAAAATCCCAAGCGCCGCATACAGCGTAGGGGCGAAGCTGTCCATTGTCATCTCGACTATTTGAACGGCTGCCGCGATGATCGCGATAAAGGTCACAAAGGAAAGAAAGCTAAGGTCTACGCCCGGCATTCCCGCCCATGCGAGAGCTCCGGGTTTCAGGAAGATTGTGTAGATAAACCAATTAAGCGGGGCTGTGAACGTGAGAACGAAAATGACCGCCGTTCCAAGTCCGACAGCCGTCTCTACTTTTTTCGAGCAGGCAAGAAAGGAGCACATGCCGAGGAAGTAGGCGAGTAGAATATTTTCGACGAAAATCGATTTCGTCGCGAGACTGAGGTAATGTTCAATCATGTTTTTCTACTCCCATGATCGTGCGTTGGGCCCATATCAACAGCCCGACGATGATAAAGGCCCCGGGGGCGAGAACCATTAAGCCGTTATTGACGTAGCCGTGAGCGTAAAGGAACTCGGGGATAACCTTAAAGCCAAACCAGGAACCGCTGCCGAGTAATTCCCGAATCGTCGCAACAGAAAGCAGAATCAAGCTGTAGCCCGCTCCGTTAGCCAAGCCATCCAGGAAAGCCTCGCGTGGGGGGTTGCTCATCGCAAACCCCTCGGCGCGTCCCATCACAATGCAGTTTGTGATAATCAAACCCACAAAGACGCTGAGCTGTTTTGAAATTCCGAAAAGATAGGCTTTAAGAACCTGATCAACAAGGATCACTAATGTCGCGATGACGGTCAGCTGAACAATAATTCTGATCTTCGAGGGGATATAGTTGCGCAAAGACGCGACAATGAGTCCCGAGGAAGCTGTCACTGCGGTTAAGGCCAAAGACATGACAACAGCCGTTTGCATTTGAACCGTCACAGCAAGGGCTGAGCAAACGCCGAGGATTTGGAATGTAATCGGATTGTTGTCCCATAAGGGATCGATAAGAATCTTCTTATCCTTTTTGGAAAGCCCGATGCCTCCGCTGGAGGCGGGAACAGCCGTTTCCGTCGCCATTACCGTTTCTCCTTGTGCAGGGTTTTTAAGAATGGACCGTATTGCTCGAGGCCGACACGGATCAACGTCGTCACTCCCCGGCTGGTAATTGTCGCGCCGCTGATTCCGTCCACGTAATGCTTTTGCACGCCGGGTTCAATTAAAGCTTCAACCTTGCCTTTGACTACGGTGATGGAGGCAAGCGTTCCGTCATCGGCAAGACATTTTTTCCCGATGAAATTTTTACGGAACCACTCTTTTTCAATTTCCGCCCCGAGTCCGGGTGTTTCCCCGTGCTTGTAGAAACTGATTCCTTTGATGGTATCGCCGTCGGGTTCGAGAGCCAAATATCCGTAGAGGGTCGACCAGAGACCTTTCCCCGAGATCGGGAAGGCATAGGCGGTCGGCTGCCCGTTATCCTCTCGCACGTAAAGGTCTAGATTTTCGTCGGTGACTTTCAATTCTTTGATGCGGGTGGCGTAAAGAGTTTCAATCCCTTCAGGATCCTCAGCCTGAAGCCCGACAGCCCCAAGAATATTTTTTTGCTGATCGATACGGACGTTACGGTCCTGCCGCTCTTTGAGCAATGTCGCCGCGGAGGAGACAACAAGGCTGCAAACGACGCAAACAATGGCGGCGAATAGAAATGTGTAGCTGGTGGAATCTTTGTCAGACATTTTTTACGCCCCTCCACGCTTTGCGCCGAGCGAAATGGCTTTGCATCACCGTGTAATCGATGAGGGGGGCCAAAATGTTGAGGAAGAGAATCGCGAGCATCATCCCTTCCGGATAGGCCGGGTTGACAGTACGGATCAAGACGGCGAGCGCACCAATCAGTAAGCCGTAAATAATTTTGCCGCGCTCCGTTCGGGCCGCAGATACCGGGTCGGTCGCCATAAAGACAGTTCCAAACATAAACCCGCCCAACATCAAGTGCCACATTCCGGAAAGATGCATGATCCCGGAAGACTGGGGGCCGGCGACGCCATTCATCACTGCCGCCATTGCCAAAGCACCCGCAATGCAGGAAACCATTATGCGCCAACTGCCCACTCCGGTAACGATCAGAACGTAGGCTCCAATGAGACATGCCATTGTCGAAGTTTCACCAATGGAACCCGGGATTGAGCCTAGAAATGCCTGCTTAAGCGTGAATCCGGCATTACCCAGAGCCCCGGCAACGTCCGCGCCCTTTTGGGATGCCGACACCAGCA
>JBFIEP010000201.1:0-5544 GCA_041603335.1 Elusimicrobiota bacterium
ACCCTTATGACTCCTGTCAAAAATATCCGCGTTCTGGTGGTCGATGACGACGCCTCAATGCTGGAACTCCTCATGGAATGCCTTCAGAAAGCGGGTTATTCGGTATCGTCTGCCGATGACGGACTCAAGGGACTCGCCGCGGCAGAGGGGAATGAACACGAGCTCATCATTCTCGACCTGTTAATGCCGGGGATGCATGGTTTTGATGTCTGCCAAAAGTTGCGTAAGAATCCGAGAATGAAGGATACGAAAATTCTTATTTCGTCGGGGAAGGGCTATGCGGTGGACATTAAAGCGGCAAAGCGTCTCGGTGCCGACGATTACATCGTGAAGCCTTACGAGATTAAGACGCTTTACGATAAGGTCGAAGCACTCGTTGGGAAGCCATGACGCCGCTTACCGTTCGCTTCTGGGGAACACGGGGTTCGATTCCTACCCCTGGAAAATCGACCCTTAAATACGGCGGAAACACATCCTGCGTCGAAGTTCGATATGGCGACGAGGTTTTTATTTTTGACAGTGGAACGGGTATCCGGGAACTGGGACTGGATCTGATGAAGCGCGCCGCCGGTGCGGCTCAGCGGGGACACGTTTTTATCGGCCACACCCACTGGGACCACATCCAGGGATTCCCATTCTTTGTTCCGGCCTACATCCCGAAAAATAAATTCATCATCCATAGCGTGAAGAGCATCGGGGACAGTTTTGAAACCATCTTCCGACGGCAGATGGGGATCAACTATTTTCCTGTCGAAGTCGGTGATATGGCATCCCAGCTTGAGTTCCATCATATCGATACGCGCCCTTACGACGTCGGCGATGTTAAAGTGAAAACCTCCTACACGAATCACCCGGGTGTGAATCTCGCGTATCGCTTGGACTTCCCCGGTGGGCGCAGCGTTGTGTATTTAACCGATCACGAAAACCACGCGGCATTCTCGGGCCCGAACGAGCTCGCGCTGCGTCAGGATAAAGCGATCGAAGATTTTTGCCGTGACGCGGATTTGTTAATCGTTGACTCCCAGTATACCGACGAGGAATACGAAATCAAGAAGGGTTGGGGGCACAGCCGCTGGAGAGACAGCGTCGATCTCGGCGTGAAAGCCGAGGTGAAAAACCTGGCTCTGTTTCATCACGAACCCGTGCGTTCGGATGAGGCACTCGACAAAATCGCAGAAGCGGCGGGCGTACTGGCAAAAGAGAGGGGTTCGCGCACGAATGTGTTTTGCGCTGAAGAATCTCAAGAGATGGTGCTATGAGGCTAATAAAATACGCCGTTGGCAGTTCGATTGGACGCAAGCAGGTAGTCGCGCTTACAGGGCTCCTCTTGGTCGGATTTCTCGGGTCGCACTTGGCGGGCAACCTTTTAATGTTGTTCGGTCCCGAGGCTTTTGATTCATACGCCCAGTTTCTCACCGCCCATCCGCTGCTGATCCCTGCCGAGATCGGTCTCGGAACCCTTTTTCTGGCGCATATCGTATGGGGGCTGACCGTTTCCTATCAAAACCGCGCCGCCCGCCCGGAGCGCTATGAGGTAAACGAAGACGAAGGCGGACGGACACCCGGATCGGCGACAATGAAGTACACCGGGCTCATGACCTTGATATTTCTCCTCGTTCATATCTACACGATGAAGATTCAGCATCCGGCGGGAACCAGTCTGTGGAGTCACGCGGTGAACTGGTTCGAGGTCGCTCCCTATACCCTTTTCTATCTGCTTGCGATGGTGGGGCTCGGTCTTCATTTGAGTCACGGGATTAAGAGCGCCTGCCAGACATTCGGGATTAGCCACCCGCGGTATACGCCGATGATCGAAGTTATAGGGTTTGCACTTTCTATCGCGTTCGGGATCGGATTCGGCATTCTTCCGATTTGGAGCTTAACCGTAGGGAGTCAGCTATGAGCTTGAATTCTAAGGTTCCTGAAGGCCCTCTCAGCAATAAATGGAACAAGCATAAGTTCGACCTAAAGCTTGTTAACCCGGCGAATAAACGAAAGTACACCGTTATCGTCGTGGGTACCGGGCTTGCCGGCGGTGCCGCCGCCGCGAGTTTGTCGGAAATGGGCTACAACGTCCTCAATTTCTGTATTCAGGATTCGCCGCGCCGCGCCCATTCAATCGCCGCCCAGGGCGGAATCAACGCTGCCAAAAATTATCCCAACGACGGCGACAGTGTGTGGCGGCTCTTTTACGATACGGTTAAAGGCGGCGATTACCGCGCCCGTGAAGCGAATGTCCACCGCTTAGCGGAAGTGTCCAACAATATCATCGACCAGTGCGTCGCGCAGGGAGTTCCGTTTGCCCGCGAGTACGGCGGGAATCTCGCCAATCGATCCTTCGGCGGGGCCCAGGTTTCCCGCACGTTTTATGCACGGGGGCAGACAGGACAGCAGCTGCTTTTGGGCGCTTACGGCTCCTTGATGAAGGAGGTCGAGGCGGGCAGGGTGAAGATGATGCCTCGCCGCGAGATGCTCGATCTCGTGGTCGTTGATGGGAAAGCGAAGGGAATCGTCGTCCGAAATCTCGTGACCGGAAAGATCGAACGCTATTCCGGCCACGCGGTGGTCCTGGCGACCGGCGGCTACGGGAACGTTTTTTATCTTTCGACGAACGCGGCGAACAGCAATGTGACCGCAAGCTTTCGGGCCTATAAGCGCGGGGCCTATTTCGCGAATCCGTGTTATACGCAGATCCACCCGACCTGTATTCCGGTCAAAGGCGATTTGCAGTCCAAGCTGACTCTCATGTCGGAGAGTCTTCGCAATGACGGCCGCATCTGGGTCCCCAAAAAAGCGGGTGATGCCCGTAAGCCGAATCAGATTCCTGACGAAGAGCGCGACTACTACCTGGAGCGCCGGTATCCCGCCTTTGGAAATCTTGTCCCTCGGGATGTCGCGTCCCGCGCGGCAAAGAAGGTCTGTGATGACGGGCTTGGCGTCGGCGAGACAAAGCTTGCGGTTTACCTCGATTTCCGGGATGCCATTAAGCGTGAGGGCGAGGACGCGATTCGGGCAAAATACGGCAACCTCTTTGAGATGTATCAGCACATCACTGACGAGAATCCGTATGAGGTTCCGATGCGCATCTTCCCGGCTGTTCACTACACGATGGGCGGTTTATGGGTGGATTATAATCTCGAATCCACGGTTCCGGGTCTCTTCGTTCTGGGCGAGGCTAATTTCTCGGACCATGGTGCAAACCGTTTGGGAGCCAGCGCTCTCATGCAGGGACTTGCCGATGGGTACTTTGTGCTTCCCTCTACGATTGGGGGCTATCTTTCCGGCGTGAAAGCGGAAGACTGTCCTTCAACCGATACCGCCGAATTCGATGCGGCCGAAAAGGAATCGACAGAACGCATCAATAAACTTTTAGCCGTGCAGGGCACGAGGACTGCGGTATCGTTTCACCGTGAACTCGGTAAGATTATGTGGGAATATTGCGGCATGGCGCGAAGCCGGGAAGGGCTGAGCAAGGCTATCGTTAAGATCAAGGCTCTGCGCAGAGAGTTCTGGGAAGATGTTAAGGTCATCGGCGGGGCGGATGAATTCAGCCAGGGCCTCGAGCGCGCCGGTCGCGTAGCCGATTATATGGAGTTTGCCGAACTTATGTGCCGCGACGCCATGGAACGTGAAGAAAGCTGCGGCGGTCACTTCCGCGAAGAGCATCAGACCGAAGGCAACGAAGCGAAGCGTGACGATGAGAACTTTGCGCATGTCGCGGCGTGGGAGTATAAAGACTCCTCCGACCCGGTTCGGCACAAGGAAGAACTAAACTTCGAGAATGTAAAGCTGACCCAAAGGAGCTACAAATGAACCTGACATTACGCGTATGGCGTCAGAAGGACGGCTCCTCCTCCGGGAAATTTGAGACGTACGAAGCGAAAAATATCTCCCCGGACCAAAGTTTTCTTGAAATGCTCGACGCGGTTAACGAGGATCTCATTGAGGCCGGTATCGTTCCCATCGCATTTGATCACGACTGCCGCGAGGGAATCTGCGGGATGTGTTCCTTGGTGATCAACGGCCGCGCCCATGGGCCGGACTCGGGAAAGGCGACGTGCGCGCTTCATATGCGCCGTTATTCCGATGGAGATACGATCACCATCGAGCCCTTTCGGGCGAAGGCGTTTCCCGTTTTGCGCGATCTCGTGACGGATCGCAGTTCGTTTGACCGGATTATCCAGGCGGGCGGTTATGTTTCGATAAAGACGGGTTCCGCGATTGAAGCCAATGCGCTTCCCGTCCCCAAGGATAACGCTGAAACCGCGATGGATGCGGCGGCGTGCATCGGCTGCGCGGCCTGCGTGGCGGGATGTCCCAACGCCTCTGCGATGCTGTTTTTGGGAGCGAAGGTCTCCCAGATGGCGCTCCTTCCCCAGGGGCAGCCCGAGCGGGAAAGGCGTGTGCTTAAGATGGTTGAGACGCACGACGATGAGGGATTTGGCAACTGCACCAACGAATATGAGTGCATGAAGGCCTGCCCGAAAGAAATCGACGTCTCCAATATCGCGCGCTTAAACCGCGAATATCTGAAGGCGACGGTTACAACTAAGGACTGACTTCCTTTAGGCGGTTTGCCGGCGTTTTTGGCCGGCGGCGTGGAGACCCTCTTCAACGGCTTCGATCGACGCGGTCTTGCCTGCGTTGTTTTCTTTGAAGGAATCCCAGCAGCTGGCGGTGCCGATCGCGTGTTTTTGCGCGAGGGCTCCGATAGCGGCGTTCATAAAGATAAAAAACGCCGCGGCATCAGGGCCGAGTAGCGGTTTGAGTGTTGAGCGGTGAAAGGCTAAGCCCCAGGCGAACCAGATGCCGGTGCCGGCCCAAAACAGGAATGCATTCTTACGATCCCTGTTTTCCGGGGCGTCAAAGCTCATTAGGATCATGAAAAACAGGACGGCTGCCAGAAGAAACGCTATCCAAATGGAGCGGCAGTAGAAGGCTTGGGCGGATCCGGTGAGGATATTTCCGAACAAAAGGTTGTCGAATCCGATATGGGCGATGGCAGCTGCCAGCAGATTTACGCCGAGTAAGATGAGGGTCGAGCCGAGTGCGTTTAGCATACGGTACTATAGCGAATCCGGAGGGACGGGGCCAAGAGCTCATCTTCCTAGGTCCAGGGTCCTAAATCGCCATGCATCTTCGGCCCCCTGACCCTGTCTCAAGCCTGGCTTATACTGTTAGGGATGGTCATTCTGAGCCTGTTTCTTTCCTTCGTTCTCGCCGCACAAGCGGGTCCTTCCGTTGAGCAGCTTCGGTCGATTCATACCACAAAAACCGGCCATCAGGTTTATGACGGGGTTGGTCAAACACCCGCGGCCGCCGTTCGTTTAGGAAGCAAGCGGCCCGGTACCAAGACCAACCCGGCGGTGACGGCCGCCCAGGCGGATGTCAGTGAAAAACGGGGCGTCATTAAGCCCGTCCCAAACGTCCATGCCGCGAAAAAAATGAATCTCCCCAAGGGAACCTACGGGTCGGGACCGCCGCCGCATTTGGGTTGGGATTGGGATCGCACCGTGATGGGGGCCGGTTTGGGCCTTGGCCTTG